>NZ_JACJEM010000066.1:0-22585 GCF_014164085.1 Pseudoalteromonas sp. SG45-5
GGTAAACGTTATATTTATCAACACTAAGTTTTACTTAACACCCTGAGTTGATTGGGTCTCGCTAGGCGTTGACCTTTCCCGTCTCAGTGGGGTCGCATTATAGGGAGATCCGAAAACAGATCAACTCTTTTTTGAAGAAAACTTGAAATAATGTGCTGTTCGCATATATTTACATCGAAACGGTCATTTTAAACACTAAAAAGACCCTCGCGGGCCTTTAAACTAGTTTACTGTGAGCTTCCACCCAAGTTTACCTTGCTGTTTAGACTCTTGTTGTAGCTCGCTGGCCATTAATGGATGCTCTTTTAACCAGTTACTTTCAAACTTAAGGTCTAACACTTCATTTTTAGCACTTAACTCAAACCTAGGTAATACATCATCTTGTCTACGCATTGATAAAATAACTGCAATACGCAGTAACCTAACAATATACTGAGCCAATAGGCTATTTGAACCAAGTGAATTAAAGCAACCTTTTTGAAAATCAGAACGGTGCGCTCCTGCGACTGCCGCAATCAGCTTATGCTCTGATTGTGAGAAACCCGGCATATCAGTATTTTCTAAAATATAAGCCGTGTGTTTATGATACTGCTTATACTCTATTAGCAATCCGATCTCATGAAGCTGTGCGACTGCTTTTAACAGTGGTAGGCCATTTAAACTTTCAACTGGCCAATCTTTATTAATATTTGCAGCTAGTTGAACAGCTAAGCTTGAAACTCGACATGCTTGCTTTTGATCGACATGATAACGGCTCATAAATCCATCGACAGTGCGTTTACGAATATCGTTATTATGGAATTCCGGAACCATGCTATATAGAACACCTTCACGCAGTGCTCCACCTGCGAGTCCCATTTTTTCTATTTCAAGAGATTCAAATAATGCTATTAAGATTGCGAGTCCTGATACAAAGACCAGTCGGCGGTCTTCACTTAACCCAGGGAGATCCAACGCTGCAATAGTGCTAAATTCAATTGCTTGCTCTTTTATGCTGTTAAGTTTTTTAAGTGTAAGTAAGTCATCAAGATTTTGAGCGATCATAATTTCTTGAATAGCTTGTACTGTACCTGAAGCTCCAGAGGCAATTCTCCAACCAGCTGCTTTATATTCTGAGGATATTTCATCAATAATAGTGCGTGCTGCTTTTATAGCTGCATTAAAGTTGTTATTACTTAACTGACAATCTTTAAAGTAACGCTCAAGATAAGTAACGCAACCCATATTAAGGCTTGTGTAATGTAGGGCATCAAAGGCTTTACCTATTACCACTTCAGTACTTGCGCCACCAATATCAATAACAAGCTGCTTGCCAGTACAAGAAGATGTATGAGCAACACCTTTATAAATTGTTCTAGCTTCTAATTCGCCGCTGATCACATTAACTTTATGACCGAGGATTTTTTCAGCTTGAGTTTTGAATACATCAGCATTAGTCGCTAAGCGCAGAGTAGCCGTTGCCACAATAGTGACATTTTGATTTGGGATATCTTGTAAGCGCTCAGCAAAAAGAGTGAGGCATTCCCACCCTCGTTGCATTGCTTCTGTACTTAATACGTTGTTTTTATCAAGCCCTGCGGCTAATCTGACCTTGCGTTTTACACGGCCAATTGTTTGCAGACCGCCAGCAATTGATTTGGCAATAAGCATATGAAAGCTATTTGAACCCAAATCAATAACTGCGTACACATTTTTTTGCGGTTTAAGTTGCCCCACCGTTCAAAAACCTCTAGTTACTACTACTTATACAAACGGTCGCTTACGACCGTCCTTTTTGGTAACTATTATTTGGACGACGTCCGCTGTTGTTACTGCGGTTACGTGGACCTGTTGAATAGTTGCGCTTTCTTTGAATAATAGGCTGTGTTAAATCATCTAACAATGCTGTTTTATCGTAATGCGATAAAGGAATGCTGTGCTCTATATATTCTTCGATTTCATGAAGATTGTATGCATACTGCTCACACGCAAAACTAATTGCATGCCCAGATGCACCAGCGCGGCCAGTACGACCAATACGGTGTACGTAATCTTCGCAATCGTCAGGCAAATCAAAGTTAAATACATGGCTCACTTCTGGAATATGTAAACCACGTGCTGCAACGTCAGTTGCCACTAAAAAGTCTAATTCGCCTTTACTGAACTGCGCTAATATACTTTGACGTTTTTTCTGATTTACATCACCAGTTAACATACCAACACGATGGCCATCAGACTTTAACCACGCATATACTGTTTCACAGCTGTGCTTGGTATTTGCAAACACGATTGCTTTCTCTGGCCATTCTTCTTCAATTAAGGTTAACAACAACTTAATTTTATCTTCTTGCGAAGGATGAAATAGCTCTTCTTGAATACGTTTACCCGTTTTAACGTCAGGTTCAATTTGAACGTGCTCTGGGTTTGTCATATGCTCAAACGCTAGTTCTTGCACACGATATGAAAGCGTGGCAGAAAATAATAAGTTTAAACGCTTCGATGTATCTGGCATACGATCGAACATATAGCGAATATCTTTAATAAAGCCTAAATCGAACATACGATCAGCTTCGTCAAGCACGACTACCTCAATTTCATTAAGGGTGTAACAGCCTTGCTTATACAGATCAATTAGGCGACCTGTAGTACCAATTAAAATATCAACGCCTTTTTCTAGTTGTGCACGTTGTTTTTCGTAATCTTCGCCACCATATACTAAACCTAAGTTAAGATTACAGTGCGGCGCTAAAATTTTAGCATCTTTGTGTATCTGAATCGCAAGCTCCCGAGTCGGGGCCATGATCAGGGCTCTTGGATGTTTACTAGGTGCTTTGCTAGATTGTAATAACCGATGGCACGTGGCAGTTAAAAACGCCAACGTTTTGCCTGTACCAGTTTGAGCTTGGCCCGCGATATCGCGTCCATCACAAATAAAAGGTAGGCATTTTGCTTGAATAGGTGTGCAATATTCAAACCCATTCTCGGTTAAACCGGCAACCACTTCCGGTGCGATAGCAAAGTCTGAAAACTTTTTATCGGTTAAATGTGTCTTAGTCATAGCGTTTAAGCATAACGTTTAAACTTGCAATAAGAAACAAGAGTGTTTAAATACGCACTAAATATTTCGCCTAACTAAATCGGAGAGCGCAATGAGCGAGAAAATAATCCAAATTACTGACGATAGCTTTGAAGCTGACGTATTACAATCAGACAAACCAGTACTAGTAGATTTCTGGGCTGAATGGTGTGGACCTTGTAAAATGATCGCCCCTATTCTTCACGAAGTTGCTGATGAATACGACAGCCGTGTGACTGTTGCTAAATTGAACATTGACCAAAATGCGGGCACACCGCCAAAATTTGGTATTCGTGGCATCCCTACTTTGCTTCTTTTTAAAGATGGCCAAGTAGCTGCTACAAAAGTAGGTGCACTTTCAAAAACTCAACTTATCGAGTTTTTAGAAAACAACATCTAATTGTAAGCTAGAACTATAAAAAAGGGTTTTTTTACCCTTTTTTTAAATTTATTTTGTATAAAGACTGGACGCTTTGCCAGTGAACTGCTAGTTTATAAAGCCAACTAATCCTTAGTTATATTCAACAAACCTCACTCAACTATCAAAGCGATTTTGAGTATGACAACTGTAATAAAGAACCCACCAATATGCATTTACGCGAATTAAAAGACAAGTCCATTAAAGAGCTTGTAGACTTAGCTGAGTCCATGGGGCTCGAAAACGTAGCCCGCTTAAGAAAGCAAGATATCATTTTTGCCATTCTTAAATCCCATGCCAAAGGCGGAGAAAATATCTTCGGCGGCGGTGTATTAGAGATTTTACAAGATGGTTTTGGTTTCTTAAGATCATCAGAAGCCTCTTACTTAGCTGGGCCAGATGACATTTATGTTTCACCTAGCCAAATTCGCCGTTTCAGCATGCGTACTGGCGATTCAATATCAGGTCTTATTCGTCCACCTAAAGACGGTGAACGTTACTTTGCTTTACTTAAAGTAAATGAAGTTAACTTTGATAAACCTGAAAACTCTCGAACTAAAATTCTTTTTGAAAACCTTACCCCACTACATGCAAACGAACGCTTTCGTATGGAACGTGGTAACGGCAGTAAAGAAGATATTACAGCCCGTGTACTTGATTTAGCCTCACCAATTGGCCGCGGCCAACGTGGTTTGTTAGTAGCACCGCCAAAAGCGGGTAAAACAATGCTATTACAAAATATTGCACAATCAATTACACACAACCACCCAGATGCAACATTAATGGTATTACTAATTGATGAGCGTCCGGAAGAAGTAACAGAAATGCAGCGCCTAGTTAAAGGTGAAGTTATTGCATCAACGTTTGATGAGCCAGCTTCTCGTCACGTACAAGTTGCCGAAATGGTTATCGAAAAGGCAAAACGTTTAGTTGAGCATAAAAAAGATGTTGTTATCTTATTAGATTCAATCACTCGTTTAGCACGTGCTTATAACACCGTTATTCCTTCATCAGGAAAAGTACTAACTGGTGGTGTTGATGCCAATGCATTACACAAACCTAAGCGTTTCTTTGGCGCAGCACGTAATGTTGAAGAAGGTGGTAGTTTAACAATTATTGCGACAGCACTTATTGATACTGGCTCTAAAATGGATGAAGTTATCTACGAAGAGTTTAAAGGTACTGGTAATATGGAATTACATCTTAACCGTAAAATTGCGGAAAGACGTGTATTTCCAGCTATTGACTTTAACCGCTCAGGTACTCGTCGTGAAGAGCTACTTACTAAACCAGATGAGCTACAGAAGCTTTGGATTTTACGTAAGATTGTTCATGATATGTCAGAAATCGATGCTATGGAATTCCTAATCGATAAATTATCGATGAGTAAGACTAACGATGAATTTTTTGATTCGATGAAGCGCCAATAAGCATTCAAATCTAAAAAAAGCGCCAATTGGCGCTTTTTTATTATCTAAGGTGCTTTATAAATACTTAACCTGATTTTAGGTTATACCAATTGCATTAAATTAGTGAGCTATTTAATACACTAGAATGATCATGTTTTTAATAAAATTGGTATTCCTTATAAACTAACTTTCATTATATTTTTTAAGTACCGTTTGTAAGCTATACACCAGTTCTTCAACTTCCAATAAATTACGACTATTGGGCATTTTTAAAAGCGCTCTATCAAGATTTTTAGCTGCATGTGCTATTTCATCTAATCCAAACATTTGTGCCGCACCGAGTATTCGGTGGCTGTCTTTTTGAAGCGCATCTAAATCTTTATTTATGAAATGCTGTGTTATGGTTTCATTTTCTAAAGTAAAACTTTGTTTAAAGCTAACCACTAAATCACTCATATCAATATCAACTTGATCTTGTGTCTCTATCAACGCTAAATGTTGAGAAATTGCTTTATAAAATAGTTTTTTGTCTACAGGCTTGGCTAAGTAGCCACTAAACCCTAATGCTAAATATTCATCCACCTCATGACTCATCGCATTGGCAGTCAAGGCAAAAATGGGTCGTTGAAAACCACATTTTTTTAATAACTGAAAAGCGGCACGCCCATCCATTACTGGCATTTGAATATCAAGTAATACAAGGTCTGGATCTTCTTGCAAACACTGCTCTACAGCTTGCTCTCCATTTTCTACTGCAATAACATCAAGCCCTAAAGAGCGTAAATAACGACTTATAAATCTACGGTTATCTGAGTGATCCTCAGCAAGTAAAACTCGACCATTTAATGCTTTATCTATAGTCAGTGGTTCTTTATTTTCGACAAAATTCGATTTTTTATCTGCTTCCACACAAGGTAAAAAGAAAGAAAACTGACTGCCTTTTTTATATTCGCTTTGCACACTAATATATCCGCCCATCATGGAAGCAAGTTGTTGCGATAAGCTAAGACCCAAACCTGTTCCACCAAAACGACGACTTATACTATTATCTGCTTGGCTGAAGCATTCAAATATGAACTTTAATTGTGATGAGCTCATACCTATCCCTGTATCTTTAACGCTCAGTACTAACCCTTGCTCTGTTTTATTTAACGCGACAATTACCTGTCCTGAGTGAGTAAATTTAATTGCATTTGCACACAAATTAATAAGAATTTGCTTCACACGGGTTAAATCAAGTTTGGTATAAAACTCATCCCCTATTTGATTGTCTAAAACTAAGTGCAAATCTTTTGCTTTAGCTTGCATGCTAAACATAGTGTGCACATCACTAACTAATTGAACAATATCAAAACAAGAAATACTTAACTCTAATCTATTGGCTTCAATCTTACTCAAATCGAGCACATCATTAATTAAGCTTTTTAGATGATCGCTATGACGCTGTATTATTTTTAGTTCATCTTGAAGCTGATCAGGCTCATAAAGCCCATTAATCAAGTCATCAGTTTGGCCTAGGATGGCCGTCAATGGCGTTCTAATTTCGTGGCTAATATTAGCTAAAAATTGACTTTTAACATCGTTCGCTTCTCTTAACTCTTGAGCTACCGCTTTTAGCTCTGAAGTCCGCTGCTCAACCTGCTCAGCAAGATACTGCTTTGCACGTTTTTCTGAACCGCGTCGATACAAGGCAACACCGGTCACGACTACCAAAAATAATAAGACAAAAATGAATATCGTCAACTGCGAACGTTGATTCATTTTTAGCTCTTGCACTTTGCGGTCTTGTTTTAATTCTTTAATTTCTTGGTTTAATTGCGTAGCCTTAAATTGCTTTTCTAACACAGCCAAAGCTTGAATAATGGACTCACTTCTTAATTTACGCTGCTCAATCTTATACCTTTCGTGCTGCTGCATAGCATTTTCGTAATTTCCAAGCGCCCCCTCTATTAAAGCATAAGTACCAAGCCCTTCTCGCATAATACGATCATTACTATGCTCTTTAAGCAACTCAAAAACGCGCTCAATGTTAATTTTTGCGTCATCTAACATCCCTTTTACAAACAAAACTTTTGCTAAGGCATGCAGCGCACTTAGCTCTAAATTATGGTTATCAATTTTTAATGCATACTCTATCGCTAAATTTGCTTGCTCATACGCTACGTCTACCTTGTTTAAAGCAATATTTACATTTGCAAGGTTAATATACTGATTAGCTAACTTATTAAAGTCATCAGCAGATAAATAATAACGCAATGCTAATTGATAATAATGCAGCGCTAAATCTAGCTGATTACTCTCAAAATACGCCACCCCTATATTGTTATGAACGATGGCAATACCAAGATCATCCCCTATTTTTCGAAATATTTTTACGACATCCTGATAGATATTCATTGCATTTTCATAACGAGATAAGCGCATATAAACACCCGCTATGTTGAGTAAAATATCACTCTGATCTTGCTCACTACCACCTGCCTCATAGAGCGCTTTTGCTTTTAAATAGTATTCAAGGGTCATTACCAATTTGTGCATTTCAAAATAAGCTAACCCTATATTGTTTAATAAGTTAGCTTGTTCTAATAATTTATTTTTTAGTTCTGCAATATCAAGTGCACGATCGTATTCAGCAATAGCGCGCTGAAACAAGCCTTGGTAAAATAGCGCAACACCTTGCATTTTTATTGCACGAAAGTGTTCATTAGGGAGAAATGAATCGGATGTTTGTAGCTCAAGTAATTGAAAATAATTCAACGCATCGCCGTATTTACCAATAGAAAGCGCAGTATCGGCAAGCTCTGCATATACTACAACGCGTTCTTGCGGTGTAACTTTTTGATCATTGAGTAGCGTATCTCCTAATTGAAGCTTTGCATCCCATTGCTTTTGTTCCTTCAATTCCTCTAAGATTGAAGTAACTTGTTGACCATAACTTGGTACAAAGAGCAAACTGCATACAATGAATAAGAGGCATTTAAGCTTGCCTTGCATAGTTTCAATCCTTCAAATTGTTACTTATAACAATGTAATATCCATCGAAGATACACTAATAACTAGGGCGTAAACAATGCTTAACCCACTGATAGACAAAATTTTTGACATAATATTAACAAAGAAGGTCTGGCAAGTTCATATTCTAGCATCAGAACTAATAAACTGCGGTGCAGTAAAATCATTGGATGAGAACCCTCAACGTGATTTATTTAAGCGTAACTTTTTAATCATGAATGCTTTATATCAGTTGCAAGAGCAACTACTCCCACAAATTCTGTTAATCTCAACTTTACATATAGAACTCTTAGAAAAAAGTGTAACAAACCCAATTTCACACAGAACCAGTTTGAGAGACTACTATTTAGATTGGCAAAATTATGACACTTCAACACAAGAAGTTGATGCACTATTAAATGATTTTTGGGGACAATTTGAACGAGAATATACTAGACCAACTTTAACGCAAGAAGATTATCACGCACTTACAAGCAAGTGGCAATTACCAAACAACTACACATTAAAAGAGTTACAAAAATGCTGGAGACAACAGGCATTGAAGCACCATCCCGATAAGCCCGATGGCTGCGCCATAAAGTTTAAACAAATAAAAGAGGAATACGAGCAGCTAAAAAACACTGCCCGTTAATGTGCTATTTAAGAATGTACTAGCGAGTAAGGCGGCGAGCGCGTATTTTACGCCCTTTAATATTGCCTTCGGTTAGTTTACGAAGTGCCGGCTTTGATGAGTTACGTTCAACTGCAACAAACGCTACATTATCGAGTACGTTAATTTTTCCCACTTGACGACCTGCAACCCCATCTTTACCTGTTAAAGCACCTAAAATATCCCCTGCGCGCACTTTCTGCTTTTTACCTGAATCTATCATTAAAGTAACCATTTCAGGGCGGTACGGCGGTTTGTCTAATAAGTTAAACGGCGGCATTTGCTCAGGCGTAATATCGCGTTCGTAATGTTCGCCAATTTGTGCAATTTTAAACGCTTCTGCTTCACCGTAAATCGAACATGCAATGCCCTTTTTACCAGCGCGACCAGTACGACCAACACGATGTACATGTGTTTGCGTGTCATGTGCTAAATGGTAGTTAATAACCATATCCATGTCATCAATATCTAAACCACGTGCTGCAACATCGGTGGCAACAAGTATTGAAGCACTCTTGTTTGAAAAGTGAATTAACGTACGTTCACGATCGCGTTGTTCTAAATCACCGTGCAGCGCAACTGCGCTAAAACCCTCGTCGGCTAAATCATCACATACTTGTTGTGTTTCTACTTTGGTATTACAAAATACAACACAGCTTTGTGGCGTAAATTTAAGTAGCAATAATTTAAGCGTTGGATAACGCTGCTTATTATTATCCATTTTGTAGAAGTACTGCTTAATTGTGCTCTTGGCTTGCTCTTCTTCTACTTTAACCATTTCTGGATTTTTAAGTACACGCTTAGCAATTGCTTCAATAGCGCGTGGGAATGTTGCACTAAATAACAATGTTTGACGATTTGTAGGAATACGCTCAATAATCGCATCTAATGTGTCTTGAAAACCCATATCAAGCATTTGATCGGCTTCATCAAGTACCAACGTTTCAACATCATCCAAACGTAAAGTACCTTTACGAATATGGTCATCAACACGCCCAGGCGTGCCAACAATAATATGTGCGCCATGTTCAAGTGAGCCTATTTGTGGACCAATTGAAACGCCTCCACATAACGTCAATATTTTAATGTTATGAATGCCGCGTGCTAATTTACGCATTTCAACCGCAACCTGCTCGGCAAGCTCACGAGTCGGACACAACACTAAAGATTGAATACGAAAGCGTTTTACGTTTAATTTAGCTAATACACCCAAGCTAAACGCAGCAGTTTTACCTGAACCGGTTTTTGCCTGAGCAATGATGTCTTTACCAGCAAGTACAGGCGGCAAACTTTGCGCTTGTACAGGTGTCATGTGGGCATAGCCAAGTGTTGATAAGTTATCAACGAGTCCAGCTGGTAAAGCCAAAGATGAAAAAGCAGTTGAAGTCACAATAAATTCCATAGCAATAAAAATAACATGGGAGAAAACCCCACTGAATATGCCGCTAATAATAGCAGAATTCGTAATTGGCAACCATGAGCAAACACATTATAAATGTAGGTTAATAATAGTAGTTGAAAATGATAGTAGTTTTCATTAAGATCCCGATTGTTTTTTACATAACAGCTCTGGAAGCAATAAATGAAACTGAATCCTCTTTACATAGCACTATTGGCAAGCATTACAACAAACGTATCTGCAACCACTACCGATCTTGAACACATAGAAGTAAAAGGTAGTTACTTTAATGACTACAAAGTAGATAACGCTAATGGTGCAATGAGAACATCAGCCTCATTACTTGAAACTGCACAATCTGTCACTGTAATAACGGATACTATTGTTAACGAGCAACTTGCCACAACGCTTGGCGAAGTGCTTACCAATGACGCAAGCTTAACTGCAGGCTCGCAACAACGTAACCGCGAAGTATTTAATTTACGTGGCTTTGAGTTAAGCTCATCAACAGGCTATTTACGCGACGGGCATCAGCATTGGTCACACTACCAACAACCAATCGAAATCCTGCAGCAAGTAGAGGTTATTAAGGGCCCATCAAGCATTTTATATGGTCAATCAGGCCCAGGTGGCTTGGTAAATATGGTAACTAAAAAGCCTACAGCACAAACATTATTTAATGCCAGTGCCGATGTAGATCAGCATGGTTCAACTCGCTTTATGGTAGATGCTGCAGGAGCCTTGACTGAATCTGAAGATTTACGTGCTCGCGGGATTTTAGTAAAGCAAGACGTTGACTACTGGCGTGAGTACCAAAACGATGAAAACCGTGAACGCGACCGCTTTTTAGGTGCATTAGTTGTAGATTACGATATTAGCGACAACGCATTAGTACGTGTGCATTATGACCGCACAGATGATAAAGCAGGGTTAGATACTGGCGCTTGGATTGATGAAAATGCTAACGTAATTGGCGATGACAAAACAATTCGCGATATGTCTTGGGCATTTACCGATATAACGGTAGAAAACCTAGGTGTAGACCTAGAAGTATTTTTAACCAATAACTGGCAAGTAAAGCTTGGCTATAACGAACAAACGTTTGAACGCCAACGTTTTGAATCAGCACCTCGTAAACCGTCTTCTTTTACTGAAGGTGATAGCTATGAATCTCGCCCTTATGATCGTTTTGATGACTGGCAGTTTACCACTGCATTTATTGACTTTATCGGTGAATTTGAAACCGCAGGCGTCCAACACCAACTATTGATTGGTGCAAATTCGCTTGATTATTACTATGGTCAATTACGCACTTCTAGTGACTCTATTACCTACTCTGCAGGCCAAATTGAGCCAGCTCGCCCAGACGTGAGTTACACAACGGATACAACCAAACGAGAATCTAAATATGACTTCTATGGCGTTTATTTTCAAGATTTGATGACATTCACACCAGAGTGGCAAGTATCTGTCGGTGGTCGATTTGACAAACAAAATAAAGAAGGCGCAGACAATGAGTCATTCGTGCCTAAGTTTGGCGTGTTATACCACCCGAATGCTTCAGCAACTATATATGGTAGTTATTCTGAAGGCTTTGAACCACAAAGTAGTGATACCTTAATCAATGAAAATGATGCTAATAACGGTATGAAACTTGATGCTGTTACTTCTGAGCAAAAAGAAATAGGCATTAAATGGCAATTATTTGATGATCGCTTAATGCTTAGCAGTGCACTTTTCGACATTAGCAAAACAGGCACCTTGATCACTGAGCAGTTAGATAATCCAGCAGGTAATATTGAAACAATTACAACACAGGCCGGTGAGCAACGCCACAAAGGTTTTGAACTAGGTGCACAAGGCGCAGCCACTGATCGTTTATTTGTCATGGCATCAACAATGTACATTGATGCTGAATATGTTCAAGGCAACGCACGTCCAACAGATACACCAAAATGGTCTGCATCTCTTTGGACTCGCTATGAGTTAAACGACGCCATTGCATTTAATGCCGGTGCTTTTTATGAAGGCGAACGTTTTGCTAATAGTAATAACACCATTACTAAGGACGCGTATACCCGCGTTGATATTGGTGCAACTTACAAATTTAATATAAACAATACTGATATCAACCTACGTTTAAACGTTAAAAACTTATTTGATAAAAACTATCTAGGTGGTGGCGGTACTAATAACGTAACTGTTGGAGAAGGTACAAATCTTCGTTTGGCTGCGCAATTTAGCTTTTAATTAAACGCTTAAAATATAGTTTTAAAATATAGCCCGCCTAAATTACGCGGGCTTTTTTATATCTAAACTTTTTATATATATCCTTATTAAACCTATAACAAAGTCTATTCATCTCATCTATTTTTTATCGTGTTTATTACATGCTCTAATAGTGTTAATTATTAAAAAGGCCCACCAAGATGAAAAAATTGATTACTGCACTACTGCTCACCAGCAGTATGGCTGCAAACGCTAACAGCGCCGAATTTACCCAAAAACAACTACAACAAGTAGACGAAGTACGCAACTCAGCGCTCAACAGTGACTTAAGCTATCAATTACTGGAATCTCTTACCACTGAGATAGGCCCACGCCTTCCTGGTACAGAAAATGATAAAAAAGCCGTTGCATGGGCACAAGAAAAATTTAATGAACTGGGTTTTGATAAGATATGGCTAGAAGAAGCAACTTTCCCTGAATGGCGCCGTTATAGCGAAAACGGAAAAATACTAACACCAAGTGAGCAACCACTGCACTTAACTGCATTGGGTAACAGTATAAGCACCCCAAAAGACGGTATTACTGCTGAAGTTATATTATTTGAAACCCTTGATGAGTTGATCGCAGCCCCAGCAAACAGTTTAAAGGGTAAAATAGCGTATATTAATTACCGAATGAATCGCCATATTGATGGTAATGGATACGGACCGGCTGTAAAAGCACGTGCAACTGGCGCCATAGAGGCATCAAAAAAAGGCGCGGTTGCCTACATGATGCGCTCAGTTAGTACCGGTCACCATCGCTTTGCACACACCGGTGGTAGCTATTACAAAGAAGGTGTTACTAAAATACCTAACGTAACAATTGCCAACCCAGATGCTGATCAAATCGCGCGATTAGTTGCATTAAATAAAGATGTAACCGTTAACATTAATGTGCAAACTGAAAACCTTGGCGAAGGCACTGGTTATAACGTTATTGGCCAATTTAATGGTACCGAAAATCCCGAGCAATATGTGTTAATTGGCGGGCATTTAGATTCGTGGGACTTAGGCACTGGCGCATTAGATGATGGTGCAGGCGTTGCATTAACGATGGCAGCCGCTAAGCATATTAGCGATGTAAAACGCACTAAACGTAGTATTCGCGTGGTGCTTTTTGCCGCTGAAGAACTCGGCCTTTGGGGTGCTAAAGCTTACTTTGCACAGCACAAGGATGAGCTAAACAATATAGTTGCGGCCGCTGAGTCTGATTTTGGTGCCGATGTAGTCTATGGTTTTGAATCGAATGTAAGCGCAGAGTCATTACCAGTAGTACGTGCTATAGCAAAAGAACTTGCGCCATTAAATATTGAACACATTGGTCAAAATGAAGCAAAAGGCGGACCTGATTTAATCCCTCTTAAAAATGCAACGTCAGCCCCTATTTTTGAACTTGCTCAAGATGGAACAGATTACTTTGACTACCACCATACAGCTGACGATACTTTGGATAAAGTAACACCCGCTAAGCTTCGTCAAAATACCGCTGCATACGCTGTATTTGCTTTAATGGCTGCCGATGCTAAAACAACGATTAAGCCTAAAGCTCAAAATAAATAACCTGAACTCTGGTTAAATAGTAACAGACATACTTACTTACAGTTTGTAGCTTTAACTAACACGCTTCTTGTTTTACCTTTAGGTAATTAAACAAGGAGCGTGCTTTATGTTGCTTTTCAATACCAGCGAATCATTTCCACATTTTACACAACCAATACGCTGCCCCGACTGTCAAAGCGATACCTACCATTTAGTGAATAAAAGCCGCTACCTACGCTTTATTATTTTACCTATGCTTACCTTAAAATTGAGTTATAAACGTGAGTGCTATCAATGCGGAAAAAGCGAACCAGTTAAAATAACGCAACTACCGTTAATAGAAAAGATCAGCCTACCTAAATACTTTATTGGTGTATTTTTATTACTTTGGATTGTTTTATTTTTTTATCAACAGCACCTTAATAGCGAGACTCAAAAGAAAAGCTATTTAAATACGCCTAAAATATATGATACCTACTTAGTACACGCCGACAAATTTACACACGAGCCCTGGACCCTAACCAACTTAAAAATCGCTCAAGTTTTAAATTTTGACGAACAATTTATTACCTTTCAGATAAGCAACTACAGCTATAAACGTAATAATAGTATTACTTTGGCAATGCGAACTAGCCAACTAATTCAAGACAATTACTTTTCCACTAAAACAATCACTCTCCCTCGTGATGAAGTAGCACGCCTTTACAACGACGAAGCTATTTACGACGTGCTGCGCCCTTATGCCAACATCCTTTATGGTGGGTTTGTGATGCATCCTCCTAAACCTAAGCCACTATATAAGGGCTTAAAGCTCGATAAAAACAATCAACAAGGCATTATTTATTTTAAAGATGGATTATTTAACGAAGCACTTGATAGCTTTAAACTCGCTGCTGAATCAGGCTCTCAGTGGGGACAATTGAATTTAGCGCAAATGTATCGCGATGGACAAGGAACTGATCAAAGCTATCAGCAGGCTATTTATTGGTATAAGAAAGCAATTGAACAGAAAAATACCAAAGCACAATTTGAATTAGAATCTCTTTGTAAAGTAGCTAACTGTGAATGAGTGAATTTCAATATAGCTGGCGCAGCAAATACGCCAGCTATAAATTATTTTTTAAATAGCTTTGTGTAAGCTACATGCATAAGCACAACAACTAAACCAGCAGCAACACCTAGCAAACCATCAAATATTAGTGGCGCTAATATTTCTCCTGTGCCGCCAGCGACCGATTGAGCATAGCTTGTTACATCCAACTGTGTATGATGCAATACTTTAATACCGTGCACCAAAATACCGCCACCCACTAAAAACATCGCAACTGTGCCAGCAAACGCTAAAAACTGCATTAGCCTAGGTGCGGCAGCGAGCAAACCTTTACCTAGTAACTCTTTAAATTTATTAGCTTTCACCTTAGATTGGTTGAGTAAATAAAGCCCTGCATCATCCAATTTAACAATACCTGCAACTAAACCATACACACCAATAGTCATTACAATCGCAATCACGCATAGCACTAATGCTTGATTTATTAATGTCGCACCAGCCACTGTACCAAGTGTAATAACAATAATTTCAGCAGAAAGAATAAAGTCAGTTCTAATTGCGCCTTTTACTTTTTGTTTTTCATACTCAACTAAATCTAATTTTTCATCTTCATCTACTGCTTCATCATGATGAGGTAAAAACTTAGCAAATACTTTTTCGGCTCCTTCAAAACACAAAAATAAGCCGCCAATGATTAAAAGCGGCGTTATTAACCACGGTAACCACACACTGATTAGTAGTGCAGCTGGAACGAGTATCGCTTTATTCAAAAATGAGCCCTTCGCCACAGCCCAAACAACCGGTAACTCACGCTCAGCGGCAACACCTGTAACTTGCTGTGCATTAAGTGCTAGATCATCGCCCAATACACCAGCCGTTTTTTTAGTTGCCACTTTACTCATAGTCGCAATGTCATCGAGTAAGGTTGTAATATCATCTAGTAATGTTAAAAGATTAGTGCCAGCCATACAGCTTCCTAGCTCAAAAAATATTGCTGTAAACATAGCGTAAAGCGCTGCTTTCACCAACGGTTAATTTTATTTTGTTATTCCCTTATTAGAATTTAGGGGGAGACCAGTTAAAGGCGTTTATTTTAAAAATCACAGGAGGTAAAAATGAAACTGCACTTAGCATTTGTAATAAGTTTGCTTAGCTTAATTGCATGCAGTGACAAACAACTAAGTACACTCTATTCTTGCGATGCAAACACATCGTTATCAAGCCTATCAACGATGAAAAAGCAAAACTCACTTTTAATCATCAAACACACTCTCTCGACTATGAAAAAAGCGCTTCAGGCAATGAATATATAAACGAAGATGTATTATTTTGGGGTAAAGAAAATAATGCAATGTTGATAATTGCAGGGAAAAAGCACCAGTGGAGCATTAATTAGTGGCGAACTAACAACCTATTAAAAATACTGCTACACTAAATAAAGTCTTAATTTTGCTGATGAAGTTATGCGTTCTATTGCCATAAAACATAAAATAATCTTAGCCTTTTCTGCCATTGGGCTATTAATGCTGACCAGTAGTTTGTTTTTTTACTGGTCGTTAAATCAAATTAGTACAACTACTTTGCGAATAGAAACCCTCGCAGTTCCTACGCAGCAAGTAAGTAAAGATTTAAGATTATCGCTCCTTTCAATTACCAAGTTTAATGCTCTCGCTTATAGTCAAACTAAACCTGACTTACTATTACTAAATAAAACTCAAGCGCTCGCAGAACAAAAACAATTTTTAGTAATGCTAAATACGCTTAAACCTCAACTAGTGCAGCAGCAAAGCATGCAAACTCTGCTGGCTACAACAACTGGTAACTTTAATAAGTTAAATGCAATAAGTGCAGCAATGTTTACTGCCAAAGAGCAACGCTTTAAAGCACAAAGTACCACAGCAACACTCATTAAAAAGTTTGGCGAGCAACTAAGTAACTTGAGTAATAACTTACTTGATATAGAGCTATTAACCGTTCCTGAAAAGCAACAACCCCTACTTAATTCTATGTTTGGCACAGCAACGCGTATTGATGATTTACTATTTAACTTAAGTAACAACATTAAAAACATTACACAAACAACCAGCACTGACGAGCTAAACAACCTCCAGCAAGATACCTCTTTTTTACTAGATAATATTGAGCCTAACTTTAATTATTTAGAGCAACAGAGCACACCTTTTATAAATGATCTAAATGTCGCCCAGCTAATCACTCAGTTTAAAGATTTAAGAACCTTATTAAATGGATCAAGCGGTATTTACACCGAACAAAATAAAACACTCGAAAACAAAACTGCAGCACAACAAAGCTTTGAACGTTTTCAGCAGGAGTTTATAAATATTGAGAACCAGCTGCTTAAACTAAATGAGCTTGCCGATGAACGCTTTAATCTTCTTCAAGATAATGCTAAGTCAGCGATTAGTGTGGGGTCAAAATCAGTCATCATCACAGCCCTAATACTCATTGCTTTGCTAATTATAATTTCTATTTTTACAACCAACGCGATGCTTAAACCTCTTAAAAAAGTAAATCGTGACTTAACACGTATTGCCTCAGGAGATTTTTCTAAACGCAGCCATCCCCGTAGTAAAGATGAATTTGGTACTTTGTTTAACAATATAAATAAGCTTAGTGATGACTTAAGTCATTTAATAAAAGCTATTAGTAACGATGCGCATGAACTGGATAAATCGGCCATTCAAACCAGTGAAAAAGGCCAACAAATGACCATAGTTGCACAGCAACAATTAGAACGTAGCGCACAAGCCACCGCCCTTGCACAAAACATGTTAACCAACTCACAAGCGGTTTATGAACAAGCCGATAACACATCAAGTGAAATAACTAACGCCTCACAGTTTGCTAATGACGTAAACCAAATTGCAAATCAAAATAGCCTGAGTATTGAGGCACTATTGAGCCGTTTAGATAAAGCAGTTAGTAGCACAGAAGAGCTTGCTGAATTTACCGATCTCATTGGTGCCATTGTCGAGACAATTAGTAGTATTGCTGAGCAAACAAACTTACTTGCGCTCAATGCTGCAATAGAAGCAGCAAGAGCTGGTGAAAACGGACGAGGATTTGCAGTTGTCGCTGATGAAGTTCGATCACTAGCTGCGCGTACACAAAGCTCAACGAGCGAAATAAATACCATGATCCAAACATTACAACAACATACTAAAACAACACAAAGTGAAATTAACGATGGTCAACAACAGGCTAAACAATGTGTTGAAAACAGTACTGAACTAAACCAGGCCGTGGAGCGTATCAAGAGTACATTACTATCGGTTAATCAAATGAGTGAGCAAATTGCAAACGCCTCGCATGAACAATTGACTAATAGTAACGATATTCAAAAAATAATGGCAAAGGTAACAGAGCAAGCCACCTTAAATGCCAACAACGCAACAACCCTAGCAAGCGAAAGTGAAGACGTAAATCAACTTGCACACTCCTTAACAAGTGCCGTAGAGCGCTTTAAGTTTTAAGTGCAAGTAATGACTTGCCTTGCATGAAATGGGTATAATACTTTAACTCTTTTGCTTAATAGCGGCCCACAATGAAATATAAAGATCTACGTGATTTTATCGATTTGCTTGAAAAAAAAGGCGAACTTAAACGCATCACCCAAGAAATCGACCCGTATCTTGAAATGACTGAAATATCTGATCGCACATTACGTGCTAAAGGCCCTGCGTTATTATTCGAAAACCCAAAAGGCTACGATATGCCGGTGCTTACCAACTTATTTGGTACACCAAAACGCGTAGCAATGGGAATGGGCCAAACAGAGGTTAGCGAGCTACGTGAAGTAGGTAAATTACTCGCTTTTCTAAAAGAGCCTGAACCGCCAAAAGGTATTAAAGAAGCACTGGGCGCTATACCTATATTTAAGCAAGTGCTTAATATGCCTGCAAAAGAAGTAAAAAAAGCACCTTGCCAACAAGTAATTTTAGAAGGTGATGATGTAGATTTAACTAAATTGCCTATTCAGCATTGCTGGCCAGGTGATGCAGCACCATTAATTACTTGGGGTCTTACAGTTACTAAAGGACCCTATAAAAAACGCCAAAATTTAGGTATTTATCGCCAGCAATTATTAGGAAAAAATAAAATAATTATGCGTTGGTTGTCGCATCGTGGTGGAGCACTTGATTTTCAAGAATGGTGCAAAGAAAATCCAGGGCAACCTTACCCTGTATCGGTGGCACTCGGAGCCGATCCGGCCACTATACTAGGCGCAGTCACCCCAGTGCCTGACACGCTGAGTGAATACGCATTTGCCGGTTTATTGCGTGGCAGCAGAACCGAAGTGGTTAAATCTATTTCAAATGACTTACAAGTCCCTGCTAGTGCAGAAATCGTACTTGAAGGTTACATTATGCCTGGAGAAATGGCGCCTGAAGGCCCTTATGGCGATCATACTGGTTACTATAATGAAGTAGATGACTTTCCAGTTATGACGGTAACTCACTTAACGCATCGTAAAAACCCTATTTATCACAGTACCTTCACTGGCCGTCCGCCTGATGAACCTGCTATTTTAGGTGTCGCACTCAATGAAGTATTTGTGCCGATATTACAAAAGCAATTTCCTGAAATCGTTGATTTTTACCTTCCGCCTGAAGGGTGCTCATACCGCATGGCAATTGTAACAATGAAAAAACAATACCCAGGTCATGCTAAGCGCGTGATGATGGGAGTTTGGTCGTTTTTACGTCAGTTTATGTATACCAAGTTTGTCATTGTGTGCGATGACGATATTAATGCTCGTGATTGGGAGGATGTTATCTGGGCCATAACAACCCGAATGGATCCTGCTCGCGACACTACATTAATAGAAAACACACCAATCGATTACCTCGACTTTGCATCGCCGGTCTCTGGCCTAGGTTCAAAAATGGGAATGGATGCTACCAATAAATGGCCTGGCGAAACCACTCGCGAATGGGGCGAGCCTATTGTTATGGATAAAGAGACCAAAGACCGCGTAGATGATATTTGGGAAAGCCTTAATATTGTTTAAGTGTTTATATGTAAGTACATAACAGGCTATAAAATAACCCTGCAGATATGCTAGAATCGAGTCATTCGATTGCGTATCTGCTGTTAAAAGCGCTGCTAAAAGGTAAAAAATGCAAACATTAAAAGCTGAAGTTGTAGCTATCAGCCCACTTACAGAATTTGTTCATAAAGTAATTTTAAAGCCACAACAACCTGTGACTTTTGAAGCTGGCCAATACATGCAACTGGTATTGGGCGAAAAAGATAAGCGTGCATTTTCTATTGCTAGCCGCCCTTCGCAATGTGACGAAATAGAACTGCATATTGGCGCATCTGGTGCCGATTCGTATGCAATGCAATCGCTAGAGCATTTACGAAATGCGCATAGCAACGAGCAGTTAGTAGATATAGAAGCTGGACTTGGTATTTCGCAATTACGCCTGCAATGTAAGCGTCCTATTATTTTGCTTGCTGGCGGTACTGGTTTTTCATACGCCAAATCAATGGCTGATCACTTAGCCGAAATTAAATGCGACCGCCCTGTGCTGTTTTACTGGGGTGCAAAAGAAGAGTCTGCATTATACGCACACGCAGAAATGCAAACGTGGGCCGATAGCCACAAAAACTTTGAGTTTATTCCTGTGGTAGAAAACCCGTCAGCTAATTGGCAAGGTCATACCGGCTATGTACATAAAGCAGTAATGCAAGATATCGTATCCCTTGCACCATACGATATATACATGGCTGGGCGCTTTGATATGATAGGTATCGTCCGTGATGACTTCATTGCTCACGGTGCAATCCGCGAAAACATGTACGCCGATGCATTTGCATTTATAAAATAGTTTAACAATAGTAATCAACTTAGTTTTATCATTAAGTTGATTACTGACACTCCCTGACAGCCCGCTATGATTTACTTAGCTCTTCTTAAACAAGGAGAACTATGATGACCACAAATTTAATAGAAGTTGTAAATTTCAAATTAAATACTGATACAAACTTAGCGCAGTTTCACATCGCTAATAATGATTTTCAGCATTATATTGATAACCAATCAGGCGTACTTTACCGCTCCCTTGCTAAACAAGCCGATACCCAGCAATATAGCAGTATCATTTATTTTGCTACAGTTGCTGATGCAAAAAAACTTCGTGATACATTTTTTAATAATACTATTTGCCAACTATACACCTCTCTAATTGCAAAAGAATCGATAAAGTTGGATCGTTTTGAAGTGCTTAGCCAAACGGCTTGCCAACAAAGTTAACACTTTATTTTTTGAAATAAGGATAACCAATGCATAAATCAGAGCGGCTATTTCAACTGGTAAATATACTAAAAAGTCGCCGCTTTGCGATTACTGCAAACGAGCTTGCTAATAAATTAAAGATATCTCAACGAACAATTTACCGTGATATCCAGCATTTACAGAGTTCGGGCGTACCGGTTGAAGGTGAAGCCGGTACTGGTTATCTGATTGCCGATTACGACCTACCGCCGATGATGTTTACCCTTGAGGAGCTACAAGCACTATTATTGGGAAGCAAAATGGTCAGTGCATGGACTGATCCACAGCTAGCGGCAAGTGCTCAAGCTGCAATTACTAAAATAAATGCCGTATTACCTGAAAAACTAAAGCAACAAGTCGAAGAATTACCTTATTTAGTACCTACATTTAGCCATGATAAAGCCCATCAAAAAATCACCTTGCAACTTCGCAAAGCCATTACCAATAAAACCTGTATTGAATTTCATTATCTTGATGTAAACCAGCAGCCAAGCCATCGTATTACAGACCCTCTCGGTCTCGTATATTGGGGGGCAAAATGGACGCTCATTGCCTATTGTCAGTTACGCAGTGATTATCGAGAGTTCCGTTTAGATCGCATTCAAAGTATTGTTTCATTAACTAACACTTTTGATACAAATCCACAGAAAAACCTCGCGCATTATATTGAGTTAGTTAAAGCAAAATACCAAACTAAATCAGATGATCAATGCCATCAGTAATTACCATGACCCAGCCCGCTAATTAGCAGGCTGATTGTTTCTTCCTATCACACTCATCAATATAAACAATTTCCTAAATTCCTATCTATAAACCATACTTTGTGTAGAACATCAGCGGGAGAGACCCAAATGCTAAATACACAAGTAAAAGATTTTATGCAGCGTAAACTGCCAAACATAACACCGGATACAGAAATGACAACAGCCATAGCAGAACTACAAAAATTTAAACTGCTTGGTGCACCAGTGTTTGATAAAGATAAATGCCTAGTAGGGTTTATTTCTGAGCAAGAGCTTTTAAAGCCACTGACACAAAGCAGCTATTTTTGTGATGGTATGGTTAAAGTTTCACAGCTTATGCAAACAGAAGTAGTTACTGTTAGCGGCGACACCAATATTATTGAGCTTGCAGAGCAAATGCAGCCTGGTAAACCAAAAAACTACCCTGTTGTAGATGGCATTAAAGTAATCGGCATGATCAGCCGAGCAGATGTACTTAAAGCGCTTTACGATAACTACATAAGTTGCCAAACACACTAGGGCGCGTTGTTCTTTGGTGGTTGAATTTGCAGCAGTATGTTTGGTTTTTAAGCAAGGCAGAGCCTATGTAGTGTGGTTACTCCCCATAAATAGTTGATAACGCAGCATAAATGCCAAACATGCGCTGCCCTTTGGGTTCTTTCTAGGGACGATTAACTCTTTGTTGCTCGGTTTTTACTTAGCCCACTAGGTTACAAACCTCGCGCCGCGATTTAATCGC
>NZ_JACJEM010000067.1:0-21727 GCF_014164085.1 Pseudoalteromonas sp. SG45-5
ATACGAGTAATTGAGAGTAATACTCTATCATGAGCATCGCTGATTTCACTTGCTTCAAGTCGGTTTTTTTCTCTTAAACGATCTTTTTCTAAAGCGGATAATCTGCGAGTTAAAGCCTTGATACTAGGAACGTTTCGAATGTACACTAGATAATTAAATATTAATTTCATACATCGCAATTATTAATTGGATGCTTATAACTGTACGCTTGGTTTGATTGTAATTTCACTTCTACACTGTCAATATTGATGTGAGCCATTACAGCTAAAGTAGTCAATAGTTACGTGCCCTGCATTTAATACAGGGCTTTGTTAGTTTGATATTTTATTGGCATTTTATAGTTGCATAGAGCTGATAACATTGGTTTTTACTGCCCGTGCTTTTCATGCCCCATGATTGGTTATACCAATCGAAGTCTCCATAGGCGCTTTCATCCTCTCCGCAAGTAATTGTGCTTCCAGATATTTCTTGGTTGTGGCCGCGCTCTTCACAAAATTGATTCCCATTTGTAGAGCCCACAAAAAACTGCTCTAAGCGCCCATTTATCCATACCTTTGGGCTGTAATAGGTTGTTGCAGTCTTGACTAGTACGCCTTGTTGCTCTTCCATATTTATTTCTGCGCGTTTAAAAGAGACTTTTTCATTTTCTTTTAATGTCATTGTGCTTGCTGAAAGCGTTGTATCTGCAAATACATTAAGTGATGCTAAACTTAAAGCGAGTAGAGCGAAAGTAAGTGTCTTCATTATCTTTTCCTTTAGTTGAATATAGAATTACACAAAACGTCTTTATTCAATGTGCCTACTAAGCTTGGTAAATACAGGTTTCAACAAAGTTAAGCTTTTATTAAAGTTTAAAATAATCGCTTTATATCATTGTATTTTTTCGCACCATGAAAAATATTTGAGTTACAGTTTATTCACTAGTTTTAGGCTGCTGGTGGTGTTATTTTGACGTTAATGAAAATTAAATCTCACGCAATGAATTTTAATTTTTAATGAATTAGGTAATTTTTATGACTCAAACTTTGGAACAAACAATGAAAAAAGTAGGCTTGGTTGGTTGGCGCGGCATGGTTGGCTCTGTTTTATTAGAGCGAATGCAACAAGAAAATGACTTTGCACTAATCGACACCACTTTTTTTACCACCTCTCAAACCGGCCAATTAGGCCCCAATTTAGCGGGTGATGCAAAGCCATTGCTCAATGCAAGCGATGTTGGCGAGCTTGCTAAAATGGATATTATTATTACCTGTCAAGGTGGTGACTACACAAATGCGGTATACCCTGCACTTCGCGAGTCGGGTTGGGATGGTTACTGGATTGATGCGGCGTCAGCATTGCGTATGAGCGACGACAGTATTATTGTGCTTGACCCCGTAAACAAAGATGTAATTGAACAAGGTTTAGCGCAAGGTGTTAAAACGTTTGTTGGGGGCAACTGCACGGTATCACTTATGTTACTTGCTTTAGGTGGTTTATTTGAACAAGACCTGATTGAATGGGTAAGTCCAATGACTTACCAAGCTGCCTCTGGCGCCGGTGCACGTAATATGAAAGAGCTTATTGCACAAATGGGCGCTATTCATGCAAGTGTTTCACAGCAGCTCGATAACCCAAGCTCCGCTATTTTAGAAATTGATAAAATAGTGAGTGAAAAAATGGCAGCAAACGATTTACCGCACGATCAGTTTGGCGTTCCTTTAGCTGGGAGCTTAATTCCTTGGATTGATGTACCTATGCCAAGCGGCCAATCTAAAGAAGAATGGAAGGCGCAGGTTGAAGCCAATAAAATTTTAGGCTCATCTAAACAGCCGGTGCCAATTGATGGTTTGTGTGTACGTATTGGTGCTATGCGTTGCCATAGTCAAGCGATGACCATTAAGCTACGTGAAGACATTAGCGTTGAAAAAATTGAACAAATATTAGCGTCTCATAATGAATGGGTAAAAGTTATCCCTAATCAACGTGAAATTAGCACCACAGATTTAACCCCAGTG
Source organism: Pseudoalteromonas sp. SG45-5 (assembly GCF_014164085.1). Classification (NCBI taxonomy): domain Bacteria; kingdom Pseudomonadati; phylum Pseudomonadota; class Gammaproteobacteria; order Alteromonadales; family Pseudoalteromonadaceae; genus Pseudoalteromonas; species Pseudoalteromonas sp. SG45-5. The sequence goes on from NZ_JACJEM010000067.1 coordinate 1,998, forward strand.
AAAGTAACAGGCACTTTGAGCATTCCTGTTGGCCGTATTCGTAAATTAGCAATGGGAGAAAAATACATTAGCGCATTTACAGTCGGCGATCAGCTTTTATGGGGAGCAGCAGAGCCACTTCGTCGCATGCTGCGCATTATTGTTGGTTAGTGGTAATGTATTTTAGTCATTAAGCATCGATAAAAAGGGTTGGCAAAGCGCTAACCCTTTTTATTTTTAGTAAAGTATTAAACAATGCATCGATTTCAATAGAAATTTAATAGTACTTTTTTATGAATGCTCACTTTTGTTTATTATTGAATTTAAGTAAACTGTTGCTCCCAAGAAATAGCTTAACTAAGTGCATCAATGACCTCCCAGATAAATAATTTTGCTAATAAACGCTTAGCATTTGTTAGCTCATATTTTAGTTCTGCAATTTCTATCAATACGGTTGTTTCTTGTTTTATTATTTTTAGTAGTATTAACCACAGTGCAACTCAAGAAAAGTTCTATTGGTTTTTTACTTTAACGTTTATTTCGCTCCTTCGGATTGCCAGCCATTTATTTTTTTGTAATAAAAACGTTATAAAATATCATCTTTATTTTATTGGCTTACTACTTACCGCGCTTACGTGGGCTGCGTTTCCTATCTTGTTCTATGAGAAAATGGAAATACAGGAAAAGTTTGTATCCCTAGTTGTTTTCAGCTCATTAGCTGGTGGTGGTGTAAACGTTTTAGCCTCCGACATTCGATCTTCGTTGTCTTATATAACCTGTTTGTTGGTCCCTTTTAGTATTCTATTACTTTTACAGCCTATTGAAGATGAAAATATTTTAGGTATTTTAGGGCTCGTTTTATGGTTTATTTTGTGTTTTGTTACCGCTGTACGCTCTGCAAAAGATGTAAAGTCATCAATTAATAACGAACTTAAGTTAGACCAGTTTATTGAAAATTTAGAAAAGGAAGTACAACTGCGCACAGAGCAAGTCATTCTACTAGAGCAAAAAGATAACCTTACTAAATTATTCAATCGAGGTAGTTTTGTTTCTAATGTTGAGCTTGATTTAGCTAATAAAAATAATGATATTAAAGCTGTTTTATTTTTAGATATGGACGATTTTAAAATCATCAATGATAAATATGGCCATGAATTTGGTGATTTTGTATTAGCCCAAACGGGAAAGCGACTCGCTAAAACACAATCACAAGGCAACTTTATTGCTTGTCGATGGGGGGGAGATGAATTTATTTTTTATTCACGCAATAGTACTGAAGATGAACTTTATGACTGTATTTTTAAATTAGTTAAAACGTTAACTCAAATGGTTACTTTGGATAGTTACCAAGTTAAACCTTCTTTTAAAGTCGGCCTATACTTTACACGTGAAAATTTTGACCTTGAGCAAGCAATTAAATACGCCGATGTTGCAATGTATGAGGGTAAAAAAAGCCGTAACGAAGTCTCGGTATTTGATGATCGAATGCACCAAGCATTAAAAAGAGAATACATGCTACGTAATGCTATCGACGAATCTGTGAATAAAGGCGACTTTCATCTTTGTTATCAACCAATTGTTAATATTATGGATGAAAAAATAACCGCGTTTGAAGTCTTACTTCGCTGGCAGTTTGATGATGAATATATACCACCCTCGGAGTTTATTGATATTGCAGAGCGCTACGGAAAAATTAATATGCTTGGTGAGTTCGTTCTTGAGCAAGCAATAGCGAGTTTAAATGAACTAAATGCAATTGACTCAAGTGTCGCGCTTTCAATTAACGTATCGGTATTACAATTGGAAAATTATAAGTTTTTATCTTTACTTACTAGTCTAATAAAAACAAAAGCGGTAATTGCGAGTAATGTACATTTAGAAATTACAGAAACGGTGATGATAAAAAACTTAGCGTATTTATCTAAGGTTATTACACAAATAAAAGAAACTGGGGTGCGCATTTCTATCGATGATTTTGGAACGGGGTTTTCTTCAATTTCGGTTTTAAAAGAGCTATCAGTAGATAATATAAAGATTGATAAGTCATACATAGATAATATTTGTGAGCATTCAACAGATCAAAATATAGTGTCTGCTGTGACTCAAATGTCTCATATGATTGGTTGCCAAGTTGTTGCTGAAGGGGTAGAGAATAGTGCTCAGTTAGCGTTACTGAAAAGCTTAAGCATTGATAAATATCAAGGTTTTTTATTTAGCAAACCAGTGAAATTTACTAAGGCCCTTCAATTGCTTAAAATACATAACACGACTTAGATTTAATTTAACACGGCCTATAAATGGCGGTGTTTTTACCTTTGTATTAGCGCTGTATAATGATTTATCAGCTTGATTTATAGCATTGTTTATTACATTGAATATTTATAACCCCAAAGCTTGCTGTGACATTAATAGATTGCTCGTTAAGACGAAAAGGGTTATTTGCTAACGCGAGTCTTAGCTGTACTGGTATTGCTTTAGCTTCTTCTTCACTGCCACTAGTTGCGAGTATAACAAATTCCTCACCACAAATTCGGCCAAATAAGTCATTCGTATTTATGCCGTTGTACACTCTTTTCACCGCTTTAATGAGCACTAAATCGCCGTTAGCGTGTCCGTAATCATTATTTATCTTTTTATAGTTATCTATATCCCAATAAATTAAGCTCATATAGAAAATTAATAAGGTTATATAACTCAATGTATTCGAGATTAACTTTACTGCCTTGCATAAGTGCTAGCGTAGCTGCAAAAAATAAAAGTATTTCGCATAAAATATAAGTTATAGAGGTACCTATTTCTGCGGGCAGTGACTTTTGCTTATGGTTTAGAATGATCACAGCTAGCTGTTTAATAAATAGGGCTATTTATAACACTGGTATAGCACTTGCTGTAAAACCTAGGTAGAGCCGTTTTGTCGATAAATAACCTGCTATTAGGTTTTTTTAAATCATATATACGTGGTGTTTTTACAATTGTATGTTTTTTTACATATTTTAATTACTTACAGAGCTGCATATAAAGGGTATTAAAATGGGTTTCACCTCTAAACTTTTATTTAGTAAATGGTTTAATTTTTTAGCTATTGTTTTATCAATCCTCCTTATTATCAGGATCGCTGCACCTCATGCGATTCAGTATTATGTAAATTATCAACTTAAACACACTCAAGGTATTACTGGACATGTAGGCGATGTTGATTTGTTTTTATACAAAGGGGCCTATGCCATTGATGATATAGAAATTTATGCTGTCGATTCCGTTTCTGCCCCTAAACCATTACTTGGTGTAGAAACACTTAATTTTTCACTTGCATGGTCAGCACTTCTTAAAGGCAATGTAGTGACTAACATGGTGTTTACCCGCCCAGAAATTGTTATTTATGATAAAGATCCCAATACAGTAGAGCAAAATCAACAAGTAAAAGATGAAACAACATGGGTTGGACTTGCAAATAATTTAGTGTGGTTTTCTATTGATAGTTTGATGGTTAAACAAGGAAACGTAACGTTAGTTAATGTGATTAACAATACGGAGCAACCCACTTTTTTATCAAATATTAATGCTCGCATTAAAAACATCACAAATGCACAAAATTTAGAAAATTCTCTTGTAACATCGTTAAACATTGAAGGAAAACTAATGGGAGAGGCGATGTTAAAGCTCAGTGGCAAGCTTAATCCTTTTAGCAAACAGGCTAATTTTGATTTAAATGCTGAAGTGCAACGCTTTTCAGTTAAAAACCTCGACACTGTGTTTAAAGTATATACACCGTTTGATATTGAAGCTGGTGGAATAGATGGCGCTATGGAACTCGTAGCAAAAAATAATAATTTAACGGGTTACGTAAAAGCAGGCGTTCAAAACTTGCGTGTTTTCTCTTGGCGTGAAGACATTGAAAAAGATGATGATGGGGTATTTACAGCCATATTTGAGGGAAGTGTTGATTTACTCAGCAGCATACTTGAAAACGATGAATCAAAGCTCGTTGCAGCACGTATTCCAATTGAAGGGCAATTAAATAATGCCGATGTTTCGACTTTTCAAGCTATTGTATCGGTTTTTAAAAATGCCTTTTTTGATGCATTTAATATGAAAATAGATGACGTTATATCATTTGAAAATACAAAAAAGCAGCAAGCTGAAAAATAGCAAATATGAATAGGGCGGTTTATTCTAATGGATCTTAAGTGGCACCAAACCTTATAGAGACAGGTGCCACTTATACAGATCTAGGCCTTTTTCTCTAATATTACTTTTAACTCCGCAATTTGCGTTTTTAATTCGTTTACTTGCCCTTGTGTTGCGGGCAGAGAGTTATTATCTGCGAGTTCTTCTCGTGCATTACGATGCTCTTCACCCATAACTTCTAAAATTGCACCTACCATCATGTTTAAAAACACAAAAGCGGTTAAAAATATAAACGTAAGGTAATAAATCCAACTTAGCTCGTATACCGCCATTGTTTCGTACATTATGTCGGTCCAGTCTTCAAACGTGGCTATTCTAAACAAAGTTAACATTGAAATGGATACGTCTTGCCAAAGAACAGGGTTAATATCAGCAAACATCATGCTGCCCATTGCGGCGTAAATATAAAAAATAACAAACATGAGCAGGGCTATATAACCCATTTGTGGAATTGCTTTGAGTAGTGAGTTTACTAATAAGCGTAACTCTGGGATCATAGAGACTAATCGTAACACTCTAAATATTCGTAATAATCGCGCAATTAACATAGTAGAGCCTGCAGCAGGGTATAAACTGCCAAGTACTATAATGGTATCGAATATATTCCATCCTTTAGAAAAAAAGTCTTTTATACCTTTACTTGCAATAAAGCGAATTACTAACTCAATTAAAAAAAAGGCGGTAATGCCAATGTCCATCCAATTTAAGGCAAGCTCTACGGTTGGATGGAGTGAATAAGTATGTGCACCTACAGTAAGGGCAGAAACAATAATGACAGCTATAACAAATGATTGAAATATCTTGCTTTTGTCTATACGCTGAAACGACGTTTGTAACTGCGACATCATAATAAGGGGTCCTGTGAAAAGTAAGGTTTTATCGCGCTAATATACAATAATATTGCCATAATTTAACGCTTTTTTGATATCGAAAGTGTAAGGAAATTTAATGTTTATCAATAAACTAAAAAATAGTGCATTGCCAATTATTGGATTGTGCCTGTTAGCTGGTTGCAGTTCAGACGCACGCTTTCATGAGGTTCAATCGGCGCGGCTTAATGAATGTAACTATAAAGCAGATAAAGAATATTATGAATGCTTAAATAAACAAGACTCTAATTACGAAGAGTTTAAAAAAAAGCAAAAAGCAGAGACGAAATAAGTTGCGTGATTATTTATGACTAAAACACAAAAGCAGCGAGAGAAACAAATTCGCTTAGCATTAACTGTTGCGTGTGAAGCAATAAAAGAAACAGTAGTTGGCTTTAATTATTTAACACACACAGTCGATTTAAGTAATGAGGTGAGCACGTTAAAGGTGCAGTGCTATTTTAATGACGATATTGCGCTTGTCGCTGCTAAACCTCAGCTTGACGAATTAGCGGATATCATATTTACGCAGTTGGCGAGTATTAAACTGAATATTAAACCAGCACAGATTTTATTTTTTGCCAATTAATAGTGGTTTAGTTGGTTTGACAGCACAGTGATGTTTATAATTACATAAATTACTTTAAAGGTTTCAATTATGGCCGTTCCTACGCGTTCGCAAATTTCACCAGGCATAACAGTAAATATTGTATTAAAAGAAGATCAACGCAGCGGTACATTAACCGAAGGTGTTGTTGAGCGCCTTTTAACAAAATCACCAAATCACCCACACGGCATTAAAGTACGTTTAGAAGATGGTCAAGTTGGCCGAGTAAAAGAGATTTTATAATGGCAGCGTTAACAGAGCAGGCTTTTTGGGAATTAGTAACAACACCTGATTTAGGACTCGACCCACAAAGTGTGAGCGATAACCTAAAAACTAAACTTAATGATTTAAGCGATCAACACCTAATTGATTTTGATAAGCATTTTGGCATACATATGCGTAAATGTTTTACCTGGGATTTGTTTGGTGCCGCTTTTGTAATGGCTGGATGTAATGACGACTACGGTTTTAGTGAGTTTAGATGTTGGTTAATTTCTCGAGGTAAAACTGTTTTTGAAAATGCGCTAGTGGATCCCGACTCGATTGCACAGTGTACGCCTGTTTACTATTTAAACGAGCAACCTTATCCATACATCGATGAATATGACTTAATTGCTGGTTTATTATTTGAAGATCGCAATGAAGATGAATTACCGTTTATTCCATCAGGCAGCGATGAACCCAACGGTAAACGTTTTAAAGATAAACCTAAGTTTTTAAAGCAAAGCTACCCTTTATTATTTGCAAAGTACTGGCAGTAGCAATAGCACGTTAATCATTTTGTTGTTCGAGTCCGTATATAAACAGTACCAACAACAAAATGCATTGTTAATGCAGTATCTACTTCCTGTAGTGCGACTTCTCTCTTTTATAGTAAATCTCTGTTATAGTTGTTAAAAGTTATAAAAGCTAAGTGATTAGGCATTTTGCTATTATTTAACACGCTGACTCACGAGGATATATCTACAAAATGAAATACATAACACTCGCTTTATTAACAGTTGCTTTTACAAGCGTAAATGCTTTTTCTGAGCCAAGCAATAAAACCCGCTTTATACCACTTTTAAAATCAAAATTGGGTGCCTACGAAGTTGTGTCGGCCAATTCTGGATTATGTGTTAATAGTAATTTGAGTTTGACAGATGAAGGTGATGTAAGTGCGGGTTTTAAACTAGGTAAGCAAATTATATTTGGATCGCTCCACAATGGTACCCGAACCATTAAAAAACCAAACTTTTGTTTTATAACCAGCACACTTAAATATGAAAGTGATGGTCTTGAAAATGGCTTAAGAATGAGCCGTTGTGAAGATGCAATAAACGAAAAAACAATTAGCCAAAGTATCCGATTCTTAGCTGATAACACACTAAAGTACACATTGAGCGAACCCAGTGTAGAGTGTACATTTAAAAAAGCAGATGAAAGTAAATAAAGCATCTAGTAAGTAGCAAATCATTCGCAGTATATTTTAGGGATATCGCGCCAACGCGTGGTGTACTGCGGCGACAAAAAATCACGGTTCATGTGCCACCGGTCATTTAATTTACTACTAGCTAAACTAAGCATTCCTTTACCGTATCGATTGTTAATTGTGTCTAGGCATTGCATAAGCTTTGGATTATCAGGGCTCTTATTAAATAAGTCATTTTGCTGAAACTGTTCTGATATTAGCTCCACTGCGCCCACACCACACTTATAAAATCGGATTCCCGGTTGGTAAATATTATTAAATACCTCAGATACAGCATTAGCCATCACGCAGGTGTCGTTAGTGGGTGAGGGGAAATTATACACAAACGACTTTTTATAATATCTGTTTTCGCGCGCGCCACTGGCTGCAAAAATATAAAGCTGGTGAGTGAGCGAACGTTGCGCTCTTAGTTTATTAGCCACTGTGGTTACATGGTTAATTAGCGCCGTTTTAAGGGCTGTTGGCTCACATATGCGTTCTCCAAAACTACGGGTCGAAAAAACCTCTCGCTTGTCTTGTCGTACATCATCCCAGTCTAAACATGTTATCCCGTTAAGCTCGCTTACTGTACGTTCAACAACCACACTAAATGCACGGTGCATTGCTCTAGGGCTTTGCTGAGCAAGATCCCAGGCAGTATGTATATTCATTATTTTTAGTTTTTTTGCTAAGCGTTTACCTATCCCCCATACATCTTGACAACTCATTCTTTGCAAAATAGCCTGCCTACTTACTTCATTATCTATAACGGCTACGCCATTAAAACCATCTAACTTTTTAGCGGCATGGTTAGCTGCTTTTGCAAGAGTTGGAGTTGGCCCAAAGCCAACCCCTACAGGAAGTTTTGTCTCGCGCCATACTGTGCGCCTTATTGTATGACCGTATTCATGCCAGCCTTTAATTAACGATGTGTAGCCATTAAAGTGCAAAAACGATTCATCAATACTGTATATGTGTTGAGTATCGCAAAAGCGGCCAATAATATTCATCATCTTGTCGCTTAAATCAGCATAAAGCGCGTAATTGCTAGAGCGAATAACAACGTTGTTTTGCTCTAGTAAATGCTTAACTTTAAAGTACGGGCCAAATTTAGGAATATTTAAGCGCCGAGCAATAGGGCAAATAGCGCATACACAGCCATCATTATTGGTCAGTACAACTACGGGTTTAGATCGAATAGCAGGGTCGAATACTTTTTCGGCACTGGCATAAAACGACACAGCATCAACTAAAGCGTACATTTTAGTAACTCTGGGCTTTGTCTGTGCATTCTTATTGATAGCGTTACTACGCCTTCTAGCTGAAACTCGTCTGCAGAGGTTAGTTGTACAGGCTTATGTAAAGAAGAAGCTGAAAGCAGCCTTGCATTGGTTTTATCAAGTAGTTTGCATACAAAAAGGCCATTTAAGTTAGCAACAATAACGTCACCATTTTCTGCAGGCTCTGCACGGTCGATAACTAATAAGTCACCTTCAAAAATTCCGACTTCTTGCATAGAGTTACCCGATGCAATACCAATAAACGTAGCATCTGGATGCTTTATTAAAAGCTCATCAAGGGTTATACCTAGCTCGGTGTACTGCGCTGCGGGTGATTCAAAACCACACACGCCTGCTTCTATATAAATGGGAATGACAAACATAACACAACCTAAAACGCATATACTGTATAAATGTACAGTATATGCGTTTTATGTAAGTTATGCCAAGAAATGTATGGCTGATCAATCCATGTTTTTGATCATTTGTTGTGCGGTATCTAAAAAGTCTTTGATTTGTTGAGGGTTTAAGTTTTTACACATTTGATTATTTATTTTTTGCTCTGAGGCTAATAATTTATCAAAAAGAACTTTACCTTGCTCTGTAAGCGATAAAATAAAACAGCGTTTATCGTGCTCACTCGCTTGTTTATTAATTAAATTTAAGCCAATCAGCTCTTTAACTAAACGTGCTATTTGCGCTTTGTCACGCTGCGTTTTAGTAACAATATCGTTGGCCGTACAGTTATTTACGTTTGCGATAATATGTATGCAGCGTACGTGCATAGCATTAATACCAAGTTCGCCTGCGTTAATTGCTTCGCGAATTGTGACGCGGTAATTTTGCATTAATTCAAACAGCGTATTTGATAAAGGCGTATTCATAGAACCCTCAATATGGTTGACAAAGTCAATCAACTTGTTATAGTTGATTTTATCAACCAATGGGGCGTTGTGCAATGCCTGCTTTTTATAGCAGGTTGGTATTAAAGTCTAAGTTTTGTAAAACGAGGTAATACATGAGTAAACAAGTTCGCAAAGCCAACGTATTAAGTACACAGCAAATCACACCCCACCTACAGCGGATTGTTGTAGGCTCTGATGATGTTAAAGACTTAACCTCACAGTACATTGGTAACTATGTAAAAGTACTGTTCCCAAAAAATGGTGAAGTAGATTTTAACTTAAAAACAGCCTGTGTACGGTCATATACAATAAGGCATGTAGATGCACAAACAGGTGCGCTAACACTTGATTTTGTTATAAATATGCACCAAGGCCCTGCAACTGACTGGGCTAAAATTGCAAAAGTAGGCGACGAGCTAGGTATTGCAGGGCCAGGCCCTAAAAAGCTAGATAATTATGCGCATTCGCATTATGTATTGCTAGGCGATTTAACATCGGTAAATGCAATAAAAGGGTATGTGCAGCAATTACCTTTAACTTCAAAAATTGATGCTTTTGTACATGCGCCTACTGAGCAAGATATTATTGATTTAGAAACAAATCGCGACATAAACTGGGTAATCACCGATAGTGCTGATACAGCAATGCTAAGCGCACTTAAAAGTTTGTACATTACAGTAGAGCCTCCCATTGTATTTATGGCATTAGAGGCTGGGCTTGTTCGCAAAGCAAAAGCATTGTTAATAGAGCAATTTAATATACCGCGCAGTAATATTGTTTCCTCAGGTTATTGGAAAAAAGGCGTAGATTCAGAAGGCTATAAAAAGCAGCGCCAACGTGATGCACAGCTTGCCTGAATACCTTAGAGCAAAATAACATATACCTATTTTGCTTTAATACCTCTGCGTAACTTGAATTGAGCTAATTGCAAACCCATTTAAGTGTTTTATGTTAATGATGTAATCCATTATTAGCATGCATTTTTAGGAGCTGCTATTTTGTTAAATTCCATTCCTTTTTCGTTATTAGAACTTGCCCCCATGATCAAAGGGGACAGCGTTACTAACACTCTTCATAAAAGTACTAAATACGCCCAACGTGCTGATGAGCTTGGCTTTAACCGTTTTTGGCTTGCTGAGCATCATAATATGCCAGGTATAATTTGTGCGGCCACTTCTATTTTGGTTGGTCACATAGCGGGTAATACCAAAAAGATACGCGTTGGATCAGGTGGTATAATGCTGCCAAACCACTCCCCATTAGTTGTTGCTGAACAATTTGGTACATTAGAGAGCTTATATCCTGGGCGAATAGATTTAGGACTAGGGCGAGCACCAGGCAGCGACCAAGTAACGAGTCGTGCGCTAAATAACGATATGAGCCGCGCAGAAAACTTCCCAGGTGAAGTAACTGAGCTGCAAACATTGTTAGGTCCTTACAACGGTACGCATCCTATACGTGCTATACCAGGTGAGAACACAAATGTTCCTATTTGGTTATTAGGCTCGAGTTTATTTAGCGCGGAGTTAGCGGCGCAAAAAGGATTACCGTATGTATTTGCTGGGCATTTTGCACCGCGCTTTGTGCACGATGCAATAGCGTTGTATAAGCGCGAATTTAAAGCATCAAGCGTACTTAATAAGCCATACGTCATGCTTGCACTGCCTTTAGTGGCAGCAGACACCGACGATGAAGCGCAATACTTGTCGACTACTTCTAAGCAACGTGTGCTCGAACTTATACGCGGTAACGAGCTGTGGCTAAAACCACCTGTTGAGAGTATGGACGGGTTGTGGAGCGAACAAGAACGCGCTCATGTAGAGAACTTTTTAAGTCTAAGCGTAGTAGGCGGACATGTAAGTATTAAACACAAGTTAGAGATGATAGCGAAACAGCTAGAAGTTGATGAGTTTATATTTACTAACGACGTATTTGATAGTGAAAAACGCCACCGTGCACTCGAAATTTTAATGGAAATAAAGCACTAAAATATAGTTAGTTAAGCAAGCGTACACTCTGGGCTTGTTAACATACAGACATCATCAAAAGTTAAACTTTTTTAACTTATTTTATTAACTTTAAGTGATGTCTGTATTTGTTATTTAAATATTCAAAGTAAAATTGATTGCTATTTTTAGCATGTATTTTGCTTTATATACCGTTCTATTTTATCAATCGAACTGATTTAAACAATCAATTTTAAGATATCACTTTTATTTTTTATAATGTATGTATTAAACCAAACATCATTAAATAAAGGTAGGTTCACCGTGAAGTCTCTAAATAGTGCAACAGCTAATTCAGTTAACAAAACAGCGCAACCAAAAGTTGCACTGATTGCTGAAGGTGGCGGGCAGCGAGGGATCTTCACAGCTGGCGTACTTGATGCGTGGTTAGAGCAAGAGTACGACCCATTCGATTTATTCATTGGTACCTCAGCAGGCTCACAAAATTTAACCAGCTACTTAGCGCGTCAAAAAGGCTATGCTAAACGTTTAATTAGGGGACTATCTCGTAATAAACGCTTTTTCCAATTAGGCCGTGGCTTGGTTGGGAAACACATAGTCGATTTAGATTGGTACTTTGACAAAACCACCGAGGTAAACAGAGCCATAGATTTCAAAACAGCGAAAACTAGTTTAGGTGAGCGTGAACTACTTATAACAGCAACAAATGCACGAGATAGAAAAGCTTATTACTTATCGCCAACAGGTGAGAGTGGTCAATGGCGTGATTTGTTAAAGGCTTCTAGCGCACTTCCGTTTTTATACAAACAAGGTGTAAAGTTAACACCTTGGTTAAACGCAAAAGCAGCTAACGAAATACACCTTGCTGAAGAGCAAGTACAGAGCGATTTTTATCTAGACGGCGGTTTAGCCGCACCACTACCCGTGCGTGAAGCTTACAACCGAGGCGCTCGTAAAATTGTGGTAATAAGAACGGTTGACGCTAATTTTCAAGCGCAATCTGCATTGGTTCAAAAGCTAAGATTGCTTGCCTCTGCATCAGGTTATTGTCCAAAAACATTGGACTACTTAATACAGCACGAGAAAGCATATTTAGACGAGCTTGAGTTTATTGCAAACCCACCAAGTGATGTGGAAATAATACAAATTTTTGCAGACGAAAAACTGCATAGCAAATTATTAGGTAGTTCAAATAACGATTTACGTTTTGATCATAAATTAGGCTTGGCTGCAGGTCGCTCATACTTAGCAATGCAAAATTTACAGATTAACAGCAACAACCATTACAGTGCACCTACACAATACAGCTATAACTAATTAAATATAATTACAAAAAAGCGCATAACTTTATGCGCTATTTTTTTGCCATTCTTAATCCTCATTACGCCTAAACCTTATTGCATCAAAATAAAAACTATTGCATCCCGCACCTATGCGCAAAACAAAATACTGAATCTTAAAAAGATATTATTGATTTTTTAACTAATCAATATAAAGTGTAGGTGTGATTTGTTATTCACATTTATAGAAATAAAATTCAGTCTTAAATGTGCTTGCTTACAGATTATTAAACATCAATACACACTTCACTATGGGGTAAAGCCAAACTTAAACACTATTATGTTTAATGCATAATGAGCTGCCGGAGTTTTAAAGTTGAGTAGCGCTACATGCAGAGTTTAAAGTCGGTGCTAACATAAAGTAAAAGTATAAATAAAAAGGGATTAGTAATGTTCGATACCGTCGTCAAAAGTGTAAACAACCTTTTATGGGGAGAAGGGCAGGTACTTATTTATATACTTTTGTTTACAGGCATATGGTTTTCGGTACGACTAAAAGCAATTCAAATACTTAAATTTAAACATATGTTTAGCCTTTTAAAAGGCAGCAGCAAATGTAAAAAAGACGATATTTCCTCATTCCAAGCGTTGTGTACAGGGCTTTGCGCACGAGTAGGTACCGGTAATTTAGCCGGAGTGGCAGTGGCAATTTCACTTGGCGGCAGCGGCGCTATATTTTGGATGTGGGTAATAGCCATATTGGGTATGGCTACAGGCTTTGCCGAAAGTGTACTTGGGCAAGTATATAAAGTGCGTGATAGTGGCGGCGAGTTTAGAGGCGGCCCTGCGTATTATATTCAACAAGGTTTGGGTAGCCGGGCGTTTGCCATTATGTTTGCCGCGTGTTTGTTTTTAGGTTACGGCTTTACGTTTAGCGCAATGCAAACTAACACAATTACCGACGCACTTAATTACGCGTTTGAAGTTCCTACATTTTATTCAGGCTTAGTTATTACAGTACTAGCAGGCTCAATTATACTCGGTGGCTTTAAAGCAATTGCCCGATTTGCAGAGCGTGTTGTTCCAATAATGGGCATTGTATTTGTACTTGCCGCCGTTATTATTACGATTATAAATTTTACGCAAGTACCCGCCATGCTTAAAGATATATTTTTATCAGCGTTTGGTTTACAAGAAGCAGGCGCCGGTGCAATGGGCGCTGCGATTAAAAACGGTATTCAACGTGGTTTGTATTCTAATGAGGCCGGTGCAGGTAGTGTGCCGCATGCTTCAGCAAGTGCCAGCCCAATTCCTAATCACCCTGTAACGCAAGGTTACATACAAATGCTAGGCGTATTTTTCGATACAATCGTACTGTGTAGCTGTACCGCGGTGATCATTTTATTAGCCGATATAGATATTAGCGGCGAAATGGAAGGCATTCGTTTAACACAAAGCGCGATGACCGCTCATTTAGCACAAGGTGGTGTTTACTTTGTAGCAGCCGCTATAACCTTATTTGCTTTTACATCGGTGGTGGCAAACTACGCCTATGCAGAGAGTAACTTGCACCTCTTTAAGCTCGACAACAAAGTAGGGCGCGGCATTTACACTTTGCTTTATTTATCAATGATGTTGTGGGGCGCATCGGCGACCTTAAAAGAAGTCTGGGATTTAGCCGATATTGCCTTAGGGTTAATGACAGTGGTTAACGTTATCGCTATTATACTGTTAACGCCGACTATTTTGTCTGTCACGAGCGATTACCACGCACAAAGAGACAAAGGTTTAGAGCCCGAATTTAAAGTAAAAGATGTAAAAGTACAGGGTAAATGCGAAGACGGCATTTGGGACTAACTCAGCATACTTAACTATAAAAAGCGGTTTTATGGCAACATAAAGCCGCTTTTTATTTTGCATAAATATTCACTTTCAGTGTTATTGAAATAACTACAGCAACCAAAATAAAAGGCACAATTTTTTAGATGATCGAGATTCACGCAGGGAAAACAGCGGCTAAAATTATTAACGAACAGGGCTTTAAACCTGAACTTTTCACCTCTTTTTTAGGTGCAAGTGGCGGTCCTAAATGGTTTACATTATTTGGCTTAGATAAATATATTTTTGGTGAATTTTTTAAAAACCGTACCCAACCACTTAATTTAATTGGATCATCTGCTGGCGCTTTTCGCTCTGCGTGTTTTGCACAAAACGATCCTGTTGCTGCGATTGAGCGCTTAGCAAAATCGTATTCGCAAACTAGGTATTCAAGTAATAAACCAACACCTAGTGAAATAACAATAAAAGCGCGCGCATTACTTGAAGATGTTTTTGGCGATAACGGCGTAACCGAAATTATAAATAACCCAACATTTAAAGCGCACTTTATAGTAGCAAAATCGAATGGCTTTATTGCCAGCGAAAATAAATTAATACAGTTAATGGGTTTATCAAAAAGTTATATGTTAAACCGCGTTAACCGAAAATTATTAGGCTCGCAATATGAGCGTTTTATATTTGGCCCAGCAACAAGTGACTTATCAATTACCGACAGCTACAATTTTAAAACGCAAAACATAGCGCTTACTCAAAATAATTTAAAAGATGCATTACTTGCATCGGGTTCAATACCACTTGTTATGCAAGGCATAAAAAATATTGCAGGCTCGCCGCAAGGAATATATCGCGACGGCGGAATAATTGACTACCACTTTGATTTAAAAATTAATAATCCAGGACTTATTTTATATCCGCATTTTAATAGCGAGCCAAAAGCAGGGTGGTTCGATAAAAATTTAAAACGTAAAGTGTCACCACTTAATTACGACAACGTGGTAATGATTACTCCATCAAAAGAATTTGTAGCAAGCTTACCGTACGGAAAAATCCCAGACAGAAACGACTTTACCGATCTTGATGCAGATACGCGTATTAAATATTGGAACACCGTGCTTAGTGAAACTGAAAAGTTAGCCGAGGCGTTTGATAAAAAATTAACTGAAAGAGAAAATGTTCTAGATATAGACTATTGCGATAATAGGAAATAATAAATTGAAGAGTTATCCTGTAATGATCGAAAAAAATAAAATAACAATCACAGCCATTTTATATTTTTATGTAATATTCTGTTCAATCTCATATTAATGGGGATTTTGGCTCAAATTTGATATAAATATTTTATCCTATATAACACTGACTGAAATAGCAAAAAATACCGTATACCCAGCGCTACCTGCAGTATTTATATTTCTTTTGTTTTTAGGCACAGCGGCAGGTAGTAATTCAATTACGGAAAATACAAGATTAGAAAAAGGCCCTAATAAAATACAAAGAGTAATAAACTCTATTGTAGCTATAATTTTTATTATAAATACATCATTAATAATATTCATCATGATTAAACAAGGTACTAAGGTACTACAGCAAGCGGCTATGAAAAGTTGAAAGGAATATATCCGTTTATATCATGTCTAGTTTATATTGTTGTAATGTTGAATCTTAGAAAGACGAATATAAAAACCTTACCTCATATAGGGTTGTTTACAGCGGTATTTCTACCAACAGTTTTTTTCTTTGGAGGTACTTTAAAGTCGGATGAAATACTGAATGATAGAGCATCTGGGAAGTATGTCGTTTTTGAAAAGGGTATTTGTACCTCAACTAAAAATGAAAAGTATAAGTACATCGAAGTAATTGATAACAAAGTATTCAGTATCTCACTAAAAGATAAGAGCCTCTGCATTAGAAAAGCTGAAAATTTTAAACTAGTCGATTTTAAGATAGATAGCAGTACTATTTATCTATGAACTAATTTTAATAATGAAGTTAATGAATTTGTTTTAGCCAGAGAAAGGCTAGTATATAACAACTCATAAGTTACGTTATGTTAAATTGATTAGGTTTTAATAAAGCGAGCGTGATTATACAAACCAGCTCGCTTTTAGGAGAGTAATTTGGTGGTTAATTAAGCTCTGAATCAACCCAAAACTTAGTTCCTTTTAATACAGCTTGTAGTGCAAGGCCATTTTCGGTTACAGAATATACAGTTACTTGATCTGCAATAGCTTCGGCAACTACAGCGCCACCTTTATCACCATATTTAGCTGCTGCATCAGCGTTTCCGCCAAACGCCCAACCATGTTCAATAAATCTATTTAGTGCAGCTTGATTATGAAAAACCATTACAACGTTAAAATCTTTTACACCTAAACCAAGCCCTAAACCTGCTTCACCCATATTCATGTAAGTCGATTTACCCGTAAGGTTATTTTTAACCACGCCGTAACCGCCACCAAAACTGGCTAAAACAACATTTACGTTCGCGTTATCAAAAACAGCGTAACCAGCCGAATTAGCAATTTGTTTTTTAACATCAGGTTTTTCAGCGTATAGTTTATCTAATGTGTTTGCTTTCATACTTTGTACAAGTGACCGTTTTTCGCTTGGTGATGCACTACCTGTAGTCGCACAACCAGTTAACGTAACAGTTAAAGCAAGTACGCTTAGTATAATTAGTGTTTTCATAATGTTTTCCTTAATAAGATATAGCAACCAACAACCATAGAATAATCACAGTATTAAAATAATTAGAGCTTTACTATGTCCAATACTAGACAGTATCGGACTTTAACGTTATTCTGTAAGCCTATTATTTAATTGAATATTTATACATTATGCTTGTTGCTTTGGTTGATACGTTAAAACAATTAAGATATCAAATTGCCCATCTAGATGACGGTACTCTAAATTCAGAATACCCAGAACTTGCATCCTTTATACAGGAAATTGGCTTGACTGTAACTGAATCAAAAGCCGATCTGAAATTCTTGTATCAGTTTTTATATGTTTATGGCCGAAAATCAGAAGCCACATATAGTCGTTTTCGAAATGAGCTTGAACGCTTTTATTTATGGTCGTGGTTAATAGCAGAAAAATCAGTATTCGATTTAAAACGTGAAGATATTGAAGCTTACGTTGATTTTATGGTCGAACCCGATAAAGAATGGGCTGCAACTTCAGTGCAATGGCGTTATAAAGATGAGCAAGGAATTCGTAGATTAAATCAAAATTGGCGCCCTTTTATGCTAAAAGAATCGACTGCCAGCCAACAAACTTTATCGGCAATGTTTACTGCCTTAAATGTATTTTATAAGTTTGCCCTACTCGAAGAAAAAACATTCGCGAACTTTGTCCCTGTTGTTAAAAAAAATAGCCCGTATTTAGTTGTTCAATCACAAATTCAAATTCCTGATACATTAAGTGATATTCAATGGGAATACGTTTTTGGTGTAACGCGTGATTTATGCGAACATAACCCTGATTTAGAGCGAAATTTATTTACGCTTGCCTGCTTAAAAGGTCTTTATTTACGAATTTCAGAATTATCTGAGCGCCCACAATGGTCGCCGGTGATGTCTCATTTTTGGCAAGATAATGATGGATTTTGGTTTTTACGTATAATGGGTAAAGGGAATAAATTACGAGATGTAACCTTAAGCGATGATTTTGTTGAATATTTAAAACGTTATAGACTATACAGAGGTTTACCTGCCCTTCCCCGTGTTGATGAGTCAGATCCTTTGGTTCATAAAATTCGCGGGCAAGGTGGTATGACCGTAAGGCAAATTAGGCGTTTAGTTCAACAAAGTTTTGATTATGCACAGCAATCATTACTCGATGATGGTTTTAAAGATGATGCAGAACAACTTGGCGCTGCAACTGCACATTGGCTTCGTCATACTGGTGCCACACACGATGCGCAAACCAGACCGCTTAAACATTTATCGGAAGATTTAGGCCATTCTAAAATTGCGACTACCGATCAAATTTATATTCAAACAAATATTAAAGAGCGAGCAAAGTCAGGGCTTAAAAGGAAAATTTAATGGAGTATTTAGTAATAGCATTTATAGGCGGATTATTTTTAATTTATTCTTTAACACTTCGCCAGTTAGAAAAAACAGAAGTAACAGGTCCAATGTTTTTTGTTGTTGGCGGAATATGTTTAGCTTCAATGCTACCCAACGAAGGGCATAAAATAAAAGAAGGCGTTGATCTTTTATTACCATTTATAGAGCTTACGCTAAGTATTTTTTTATTTTCTGATGCAGCAAAATCAAAGTTGAGTGTATTAAGGCATAGTTTTCAGTATCCTAGTTTACTGTTGTTTGTTGCCCTACCCTTAACTTTATTACTCGGTATTGCTGTTGCTTTATTTTTCTTTGCTGAGCTTTCACTTATTCAAGCAGCGTTGCTTGCTATTATTTTAACACCTACTGATGCGGCATTAAGTAAAGGGTTACTAGCAAGTACACAAGTGCCTGAAAAAATACGTGAAGGGATAAATACTGAAAGTGGCTTGAACGATGGATTATGCGTGCCCATATTTTTAATATTTATATTACTCGCTAAAAATCCAGATTCAGCTATTACCGCAACACAAACATTAAGTGTGTTTGGCCGAGAGCTTGGCTTGGCTTTATTAATAGCTATTACAAGTATTATTGTTTTTATACCGAGTTTAAACTTTGCAATGAAACGTCATTACTTTGCGCAAAATACCAGTCCGTTTTTATTACTCGGTTTTGCTATGGCTGTGTTTTCTGTCACTCAGTATTTTCATGGCAGTGGATTTATTGCGGTGTTTATTGCCGGTTTATTATTTGATAAATTTTCGACTGAAGAAGTTAGAACAGAATTAATTGAAGACTCAGAGCATATCGCAGATTTCACATCGTTAATGATTTGGTGCTTGTTCGGGTTTGTTTGTGCTTACTTAGTTATTCCGAAATTAAATACTGAAATAATAATTTACGCTTTATTGAGCTCAACATTAATTAGAATAATTCCAGTTATGTTGTCATTGCAGTTTACGGCATTGAGTATTAAAGAGCGTTTTACATTTGCGTGGTTTGGGCCAAGAGGATTAGCATCAATTGTTTTTACATTGATGGTGATAGATACGCAAATAGAAAACAAATATCAAATAGCGACAATAGCAATGACGACTATTTTGTTTAGTGTATTTATACATGGCATTAGCACTAAACCTATTGCTGATAGTTTTGCTAAAAAATAGTTTTTAAAACAGTTATTTAAATTAGATAATTAAAATAATAGATTTGAAAAAGGCGTAACGGTTATTCCATCACTGATGAAGTTAATCGTTGCGCCTTTTTGTATTTAATAAATAATTTACTAAATTT
>NZ_JACJEM010000068.1:0-21546 GCF_014164085.1 Pseudoalteromonas sp. SG45-5
ATAGGCTAGCTATTGACGCGTAAATTCGCCTTGTTTTCACTGAGAATCTCTAGCTAGAGAAAAATAAATTTAAATATCATTATGGTTCAATATGTTAGTAAATCTCTTAACCAGAGTTCAGGTTAAATACTATTATTCTATTTGAGCCCATTTAAAAGCAAAGGCTGCTAATATTTTGATGATACGATCGGGGACAATAATAAAAATGAAAATACCTATAAAAAAATCCGTTTATAGTGAGTTAAAAATAAAACCCAAATTTCAGACATAAAAAAACCCCGACCAATTTGGTCGGGGTTATAAAAAGTGGTACCAGCGGGCGGACTCGAACCGCCACTCCTTTCGGAAGGGGATTTTGAATCCCCCATGTCTACCAATTTCATCACGCTGGCATAATTTTTCTTTGAACTTCTAAGTAGTAGAAGATAAAGAAAAACCACTTTAGAGCTAAGGATTATTTATTTGCCTTCATCTCTATGCCAAGCATTATACAAACAATAAGGTTGGCAGCAAGCGTTTTATCGCATTACGACAATCAACCGCTTAACATTTGAGCAATCATTAACATTTAAAGATAAGCATACGCACAGGTGTTACTGCAACGTCTATAGATCCTAGTATTTATGAGCTTATTTGCTAAACTAGCGCGCATATTAATAGTGAGAGTGTATTTATGTCAGGTGAGTTTTCTCGTGCAAGTTTTTGGCGGCGTTTTGCGTCTTTGATTTATGACGCTTTAGTTGTAATTTCCTTATCTATGCTTACGGCTATACTTTACTTTGCGGTAATTCAAGGCTTAATTGCTTTAGACTTTATTGCTCAGACGGATGATCCTGCTGCTTTTATCCAAGACTCGCCACTGCTATACGGAATTAGAAGTGCGCTATTTGTAGGTATTAACGTTTTCTTTTTTGCATATTTTTGGACTAAAAGCGGCCAAACTATTGGAATGCGTGCATGGCGTTTAAAAGTACAAACGCTCGAAGGTAATCTTATTAGCTGGCCTCAAGCAATTGTTCGCTGCGTAAGCTCGTTGCTTGGTTTGGGTAATTTAGTCGTGTTAGTTGATTTAAAAAATAAAAAAGCATTACAAGACTACGTATCTAAAACTGAAGTTATTGCATTAACAAAAGAAGAGAACAAACGTATTTATCGAGAGCTTGATTAATCTCAACAGTGGGGTTAGACAAATATTAAAAAGCGTGACAATTTGATTTGGTCACGCTTGTTTTGTTTAGGCGAAATGCTCTGCTATATATCAAACATTAGACTCGTTTATTCATTAAGTAAGTTGCAAAACCTATAAATATGATACTTGGCAATACGGCCCCCACAAAAGCAGGAATTTGATAAACCATTACCACAGGCCCAAATATTTCATTTGTTAAATGAAATACAATACCAGTTACAACTCCCATAATGATACGAGCCCCCATGGTAACCGTGCGCAGTGGACCAAATATAAACGACAGTGCTACAAGCAACATTACAGCTATAGATATTGGCTGCATAAGCTTACGCCAAAGCGCTAGTTCATAAGTACTTGTATCTTGCTCATTCTGTTTTAAATAACCTAAATACGACCATAAACCAGAAAACGATAACGATTCAGGTTTTACCGATACAACCCCTAATTTTTCGGCGGTTAATTGTGAAGCGTAAAACTCTTCAGCAACTTGTTCCGTCGTGATCTGTTCATCCGTTATTATCACCTTGTTTATATCACGTAGTAACCAACCTTCATTTCTGCTGACCGCATTGTTAGCTTTTGTTATCTGAGTTAGGTCTAACGACTTATTAAAGTGATACATATGCACACCGTGCAGCATTCCGTTTTGGTCAACATCTTCTATATTAATGAAGTTATTACCATCTTTAGCCCATACACCTTTTTGCGCATTAAATACGTCACCACCATGAATTGCGTGATTGCGCATTTCTTTTGCATGTAACTGTGCTTCGGGAGCGCCCCACTCACCAAGCGCCATCATACAAATAGCCATAAAAACGGCGGTTTTCATCACAGATACAATAATTTGAAAGCGCGACATGCCTGCAGCTTGCATAACCACCAGCTCACTATTAGAAGCAAGAGCCCCTAGTCCTGTTAAGCCACCTATGAGTGCTGCCATCGGGAAAAAAACAACTAAATCACCAGGAATGGTATAGATGGTATAAAGCATTGCAGTCATTAAATCATAACTTCCACGCCCTACCGACTTTAACTGTTCGATGAATTTGATAAGGGTGCTAATACCAGCCAAGACCAATAAAGCAAAGCCTGTTGTTTGTAAAATACTGCGACCTAAGTACCAATCAAGCGTTTTCATCATGAACCTAGCTCCCGTTTAATTACAACAGCTTTGAGCCAAGCACCAAGCGGCCGCCCTTTGATAATTAACAGTCCGCCAATGAACAGGGCACTTAAGTGGATCCACCATAAGCCAATTGAGGGAGGAATTTTTCCATCTTCAACAGCAAACTTCCCCGCATTAAGTAAAATAAAATACCCTAAATACAAACCAATAGCCGGCACCAACTTGGCAAACTTACCTTGTCTAGGGTTCACCACACTCAGTGGTACAGCTAGCAAAGTGAGCAATGGAATAGAAAGAGGGATAGCTAGTCGCCATTGCCACTGCGCAATCGATTCGGGTGTATTGATTTTGAGTAATTGATTGGTAGGTACTGCTTCTAGTTTACGGCGTTGATGCTCTATTTCTTGCTCGCGGATTTGCACACTGTACCCGTCAAATTCAGTTAAGTTAAGCGCTGGCGTTGAGCCATCAGTTTCGTATCGTTTACCATCAGTAAGTACCAGTTGTTGCTCGCCACTTAATGCCTCGACTACAACACCTTGCTCTGCGTATACTAGGCGCGCTAAGTCGTCTTTTTCGTTATTAGGTAATTGCGCTACAAATACTTTGTTTAATTCTTTACCGCCATTTTCAATGTTGTGAATAAACACCACAGCTTTTTCGTTGCCGGTTTCTTGAAATCGCCCGGCCCTGAGCGCAGACAAACCAGCATCGGCTTTAGCTTGTTCTTTTAATTGATACTCTTGTTCACTTGCCCATGGTGCTATATACATAGTGAGTGCTGCGGCTAAAAATGCCAACCCAGCACTTGATATAAGTGTTACGCGTACAACGTACCACTCACTTACGCCGCAGGCTTTAAGTACAGTCATTTCGCTATCTGCATAAATGCGGCTGTAAGCCAAAATAATGCCTAAAAATATACTCAGCGGAAGTATTAAAGATGCTAATTGCGGTAATTTCAGAGCAATCATCGACAAGACTAATTTGGCGGGGATACTGCCCTCGGAGGCATCACCTAAAATAACAACTAACTTTTGCGACAAAAATATTGTCATTAAAGTTAAAAATACGGCGACCTGCGATTTTAAAACCTCAGCGGTCAAATAACGGAAAATTAGCAATGCTCGCCCCTGTTAAACATGAAATTTCACTACAATAGTGAGTGTTGAATCGTAAAATAGCTATTTTACGCAGTTGGTACTGGCAAATAGGCTATTATTATAAGCCATCAAAAATAATTATCCTACCTAAGTGCACGATATAATGTTGCATTAGTAGCCCTTAAGCATATAAAGTTCAATTACACAGTAAGAGTCTAGCAAAATCGGCTAATATTATAGTTATTAAACTAAAAATCTTTTTTAGCCCCTATTTAATAGCTTAATTGACTCAAAACCAGGAGTAACAATGGAATTTAGCGTAAAAAGTGGTAGCCCAGAAAAACAACGTAGCGCATGTATTGTGGTTGGCGTTTACGAGCCACGTAGGTTATCCCCCATTGGTGAACAACTCGATAAAATCAGTGATGGTTATATCTCAAATTTACTTCGCCGTGGCGATTTAGAAGGTAAACCAGGTCAAGTTTTATTATTGCATCATGTACCTAACGTATTAAGCGAGCGCATACTGCTTGTAGGCTGTGGTAAAGAGCGCGAACTTGACGACAAACAATATAAACAAATTATTTCTAAAACAATAAATACTTTAAATGATACCGGCTCGATGGAAGCGGTATGCTTTTTAACAGAGCAGCATGTTAAAGGTCGCGATACATACTGGAAAGTACGCCAAGCGGTAGAAACTACACAAGATTGTTTATATACGTTTAACCAGTTAAAAAGCAAAAAAGTAGATCCTCGCCGTCCATTACGTAAAATTGTATTTAACGTGCCAACGCGTCGCGAACTAACTATTGGTGAAAGTGCGATTGAGCATGGCTTAGCTATTGCTGCAGGTAGCAAGTTATGTAAAGACGTAGCTAACATGCCACCAAACATTTGTAATCCTGCGTATTTAGGCGAGCAAGCACAAGAGCTGGCAAGCAATTTTGACAACATTACTGTTGATCTTATAGGTGAAGAGCAAATGGCAGAACTAGGTATGAACTCATACCTAGCTGTTGGTCGTGGCAGCGTTAACGAATCAGTTATGTCAATTATTAACTATAAAGGCGCAGCCGACGATCAAGCGCCTATTGTTCTTGTTGGTAAGGGTTTAACGTTCGACTCAGGCGGTATTTCATTAAAACCTGGCGAAGGCATGGACGAAATGAAATATGACATGGGTGGCGCTGCAGGTGTTATTGGTGCAATGCGCGCATTAGCACAAATGCAATTACCTATTAATGTGATAGGTATTTTAGCGGGTTGTGAAAACATGCCTGGCCCAAATGCTTATCGTCCTGGTGATATTTTAACAACTATGTCAGGGCAAACGGTTGAAGTGTTAAACACCGATGCCGAAGGCCGTTTAGTGTTATGTGATGCGTTAACGTACGTTGAACGCTTTGACCCAGATACTGTAATTGATGTAGCAACGCTTACAGGTGCATGTATTGTAGCCCTTGGCGCGCATGCAACGGGTTTGCTGTCAAATCATAACCCTCTGGCACACGACTTATTAAAAGCCTCTGAGCAAAGTGGCGACCGTGCGTGGCAGTTACCGCTGTGGGATGATTATCAAGATCAACTAGACAGCCCATTTGCTGACTTTACTAACTTAGGTGGACGCTCTGCAGGCACTATTACTGCGGCATGTTTTTTATCTAAGTTTACTAAAAAGTACAACTGGGCGCATTTAGATGTAGCCGGTACAGCATGGAAAAGTGGTGCTAAAAAAGGTGCTACCGGCCGCCCTGTCCCTATGCTTACTCAGTATTTATTAAATAGAGCAGGTGTGAGCGAAGCCGCTCAAGATTAAAGTGAACATTTAACTTTAAAGCTGTTTATAAGGCGCCGTTTGGCGCCTTATTTATTTGTGTATTAATTGAAGCAAAACGCGTTATATGGCAAAATCTGCCTCTTAATTTATGTGTATCAACTTAGTGCGCATTTAATGTGATGGGAAACCCCGATACAATGAACATGAACGCTAAATTTTTCGTTCTAAAACAGCAAGATGAATCGTTGGCAAAGCCAGGTGATCATTTTGCATTGGCAGCACAAATTGCAGCCGAACAGTATCGAAATGGTCAACGTGTATTTATTTGTGTAGATAACAACGAGACCGCTTGTGCCATTGATGAAATAATTTGGGCATTCGATCCCGACAGTTTTGTGCCTCACAACCTGCAAGGCGAAGGCCCTAAAGGCGGCGCGCCGGTAGAAATTGGCATCACACCTCCTGTTGGTAATCGTAAAGTTTTAATTAATTTGGCTAATAACTTACCGGATTTTATCCGTCGATTTAACCAAGTTTTTGATTTTGTACCCGTAGAACCCGTTGCTAAGCAAGCTGCTCGCGAGCGCTTTAAAAAGCTGCGCCAACTCGGTGCCAATATCACCACGCAAGATATTAATAACTAAAACACCTTTAGTTAAATAGCTAACCAACTAATTTAAGTACTTATTTAAGGTTCTGTGTAATGGATAAAACCTACAATCCGCAAGATATTGAACAGTCTCTATACCAAGACTGGGAACAAAAAGGCTACTTTAAGCCATCTGGCCAAGGCACCCCATATTCAATTATGATCCCGCCGCCAAATGTCACTGGTAGCTTACACATGGGCCACGCCTTCCAAGATACAATAATGGATACCCTAACGCGTTTTAAACGTATGCAAGGTAACAACACATTATGGCAAGTAGGTACTGACCACGCAGGTATTGCAACGCAAATGTTGGTTGAGCGTAAACTGCATGCTGAAGAAGGTAAAACACGCCACGATTTGGGCCGTGAAGATTTTATTAATAAAATCTGGGAATGGAAAAAAGAATCAGGCGGCACTATCACTAAACAACTTCGTCGCCTTGGCGCATCGGTTGATTGGGATCGTGAACGTTTTACAATGGATGATGGTTTATCTGAAGCCGTTAAAGAAGTGTTTGTACGCCTCCATAAAGAAAATCTAATTTATCGAGGCAAACGCCTAGTAAACTGGGATCCTAAATTACACACTGCTATTTCTGATCTTGAAGTTGAAAACAAAGATAAACAAGGCCACATGTGGAACTTACGTTACCCACTGGCCGACGGCGTAACAACACAAGACGGTAAAGACTACATTGTAGTAGCAACAACTCGCCCAGAAACTATGCTGGGTGACTCGGGTGTTGCAGTAAACCCAGATGACGAGCGCTATACTGATTTAATCGGTAAAGACATTTTATTACCCATCGTTAATCGTCGTATTAAAATAGTTGCTGATGAACATGCCGATAAAGACAAAGGCACGGGCTGTGTAAAAATAACGCCAGCGCACGACTTTAACGATAACGAAGTAGGCAAGCGTCATCAAATGCCGATGATCAACATTTTCGATAAAGACGCGGCTATTCTTACCCAAGGTGAAACATACACCTTTGACGGTAAAGAGCTTGAGTTTGATGCACCGATTCCTGAGCGCTTACATGGGCTTGATCGTTTTGCTGCGCGAAAAGCAATTGTGGCTGAATTTGAAGAACTTGGCCTACTTGAAAAAATTGAAGATCATGGTTTAACGGTTCCTTACGGCGACCGCTCTGGTGTGGTAATTGAGCCACTACTTACTGATCAATGGTACGTACGTGTTGCACCACTTGCTGAACCTGCAAAAGACGCAGTTAAAAATGGCGATATTCAATTTGTACCTAAGCAATACGAAAACATGTACTTCTCGTGGATGAACGACGTACAAGATTGGTGTATATCACGCCAGCTTTGGTGGGGTCACCGCATCCCAGCTTGGTACGACAATGAAGGCAACGTATTTGTTGGTCGCGACGAAGCTGAAGTACGCCGTGAAAACAACATTGCAGACAGCGTAACGTTAAGCCAAGACGAAGACGTACTTGATACGTGGTTCTCATCAGCGCTTTGGACGTTCTCTACACAAGGTTGGCCAGAAAACACCGATGATTTAAAAACTTTCCACCCGTCTGACGTGTTGGTAACTGGTTTTGATATTATTTTCTTCTGGGTTGCGCGCATGATTATGATGACGCTGCACTTTGTAAAAGACGAAAATGGCAAACCACAAGTTCCGTTTAAAACCGTGTATGTAACTGGCTTAATACGTGACGACAATGGCGATAAAATGTCTAAGTCAAAAGGTAACGTACTTGACCCACTAGACATGATTGACGGCATTGAGCTTGAAGACCTAGTACAAAAACGTACTGGTAATATGATGCAGCCAAAACTTGCCGCTAAAATCGAAAAAGATACGCGTAAAGTATTTGCAGGCGGTATTGAAGCACACGGCACCGACGCCCTTCGCTTTACCCTTGCTGCAATGGCATCTACCGGTCGTGATATTAACTGGGATATGAACCGCCTTGAAGGTTACCGTAACTTCTGTAACAAATTATGGAACGCGAGCCGTTACGTATTAATGAACACAGAAGAGCAAGATTGTGGTTTTGCAAACGGTGCTCAAACAGAGCTTTCATTAGCTGACCGCTGGATTTTAGGTCAATATGAAGCAACCGTTAAAACCTACACAGAACACCTAGATAACTACCGCTTTGACTTAGCCGCTAATACGCTTTACGAATTCACTTGGAACCAGTTCTGTGATTGGTACTTAGAGCTTACTAAACCAGTATTGTTTAAAGGTTCTGAGGCACAGCAACGTGGTACACGTAATACACTTATTACCGTACTTGAAAGCTTACTGCGTTTAATGCACCCAATGATGCCATACATCACTGAAACTATTTGGCAACGTGTTGCACCACTTGCTGGCCTTGAAACAGCAGGCACCAGTATTATGGTTCAGCCGTTCCCTGTATATAATGAAGCAAGCGTTGATGCTAAAGCGATGGAAGACTTAGAATGGGTTAAACAATTCATTTTAGCTATTCGTAATATTCGCGGTGAAATGGATATTAGTCCAAGTAAACCACTTAGCGTATTACTTGCTAATGCATCAAGCGACGACGTGCGCCGTATTGAAGAAAACAAATCATTTTTAGCATCACTTGCAAAAATTGAAGAGTTTACAATGCTTGAAAATAAAGATGATGCACCAGCATGTGCCAC
This sequence comes from Pseudoalteromonas sp. SG45-5, assembly GCF_014164085.1. Lineage (NCBI taxonomy): Bacteria > Pseudomonadati > Pseudomonadota > Gammaproteobacteria > Alteromonadales > Pseudoalteromonadaceae > Pseudoalteromonas > Pseudoalteromonas sp. SG45-5. The sequence goes on from NZ_JACJEM010000068.1 coordinate 8,505, forward strand.
GTCTTATGTTGGCAACCTTGAAATTATGATCCCAATGGCTGGCTTAATTGACGTAGAAGCCGAGCTTTCGCGTATTAATAAGCAACTCGAAAAAGCCGAAAAAGGCCTAGCACAAGTGCAAAACAAACTCGCTAACGAAAAGTTTGTAAACAACGCACCTGAAGCAGTGCTTGCTAAAGAAAATGCAAAACTGGCTGAGTTTAGCGATGCTAAAACTAAGCTACTTGAGCAAAAAACTAAAATAGAAAGTTTATAAACTTTCATAAAATGCCTATTAACATCATTTAATAGGCATTAAAAAAGCCGCTCACTTTAATGAAGTGAGCGGCTTTTTTGTGCCCTGTGATTAACCACAAGACACTTCTACATTAAAATTTGTAGTTGTACTGAGCACCAATTAGCACTGCATGACCTTTTGATTCAAAAGACCACTCAGAACCCAGCTTATCTTCTTCAGTGAAGTTTTGTGTTTTACCACGAAGTACGCTCACACCTAAATCGACATTTGAATTTTTATCGATTGTGTAATTACCACCAAACGAGAACCAAAAACGATCAGTATCTGGAATCGAGATTGATAAGTGTGTTTGTGATACAGGCGACTCATCAAATGCAACACCTGCACGTAGTAATATATTTTCATTCAACTGATAGTCTGAGCCAATTGAATAACGCATTGAATCAGAAAAATCTTCTGTTTTTTCAAATGCACTAAACTTATTACCTGTTGGTGATGTTACTTGTGCTTCTAATGAATCAAAGCTGCTCCAGCCTGTCCATAATACACTGTAGTGAAGGCCTAATTTGTCATCAAGTTGGTGTGAACCAGAGAACTCAGCGATTGCAGGTAGTGTAATTTCAACAGAGCCAGGTAGTACTAACTTTCCATCTAAGCCACCAGGGATAAATGCTGAAGGAAGCTCATTAGAGTAATCGCCTTCAAAAGTAATATCTGTTTCTGTACGGTAGTTAAAACCAAAACGGCTATTTTCATCTAATTGATACATTAAGCCAATATTTAAACCGTAGCCCACATCATCACCTTCAAGATTTACAGCATCAGCTGAAGCAGGGATCGGTAATGGAGAAGCACCAAACTTACGAATAATTTTTGCTTCAGCGTAAACGGCGTTTAAGCCAACACCAAAACTAAACTGTTCACTTACTTTGTAAGCAACGCTGGCATTCATGTTAACAGTTAAAATTTCAGTTTCACCTGCAATTTGGCCTGCTGCATAATCGTTATCAAATTCAGTCGCTAGACCAAAATTAGAAAAAACACCAAAACCAACAGATACTTTATCGTTAACTGGCATCGTAAAGTAACCTGCAGGAACAATCGCACTTGGCACAATGCTATCTTCATCTAATACACTGGCTTGTAAACCGTTGTTTGTACCAGTTCCTTCAAGGCTTACATCAGGGATAACCCCAATCGCTGCAACACTGAATTGCTTGTTTTTGAATAATGTCATTAGCGCTGGGTTACGAGCAACTACAGACGCATCATCTGCAATAGAGGCTTCACCTGCATATGCGCGCCCTAGACCTGATGCATTATGTTCTGCAAGTTGGAATGCGGCAGCAAATGTATCTGCCGAAACAAATGCCAGCGATGCTGCAATTAAAGTTTTAGTAAATTTCATTGTTGTGTCCTTAACCAAACGAACTGTTTGGGTAGCTATGTGTGTTGTTATTAAGATTTAAAACCCGAGTACACTACCTTAATTTTTTGTAAAAAACCCTAGTAACACGTCACAAAACATCAAAAAACATGATTTTTAACGACATTATAACAACTTATTAAAACTCATCGGATGAGAAATGTGCTATTAGAGTATAAGCTCTAAATGTAACTAATTATCATTTAGATTGACTTGAAATCTATTGCAATTTACACTCCTTTAAAAATCGCAAAGGAAATAAAATCGTGATCATTTCACTCATTATAGGTGGCCTTATTTTTTGCGGTGTAAGTGTGTTTTGTTTTTATAAAGCAAATTACTGTGCCTGCACGCGTGCAGGTCAATGTGATAATCCGGTAAATCATTATTGGGTAGGCGCTATGTTTAGCGCATTAATTTCTCTTGCACTATGCTGCTTAGCGTTACATGTAGAATGGGGAACTTTATTGTGGTTAATACTTATGGGAAGCTGTTTCTTAGGCGCATTTATTTCAAGTAAACAATATCAATATAAGCAATGTAAAAAGACTACTCAAGCAAGTGCTCTTTTAACAAACGAGATAAGTTAATTTTATAGTCTAATGGTTTAACACTGGCTAAAATTTTAAGATCTTGAGTGTTATCACTTAAATCAATATCTTTAGGGGTAACATGATGATTATGCTTTGCATTGTAGAACAGTTTTACTTTCGGCTTAATTGGATTCGATTTATTACCCTCTAACACCAACGCCAATCGTTCATTTGTAAGCTTCACAATAGTACCCACTGGATGCACCCCTAAGCACTTAATAAAGTGCTGCACTAATTCGGCATCAAACATCTGCTTGTTAGCCAGCAGATAACGCAGAGCATTAATAGGTTCATCCCCGTCTTGATGATGTCGATCGGCAGTCATTGCATCATACACATCGACAATCGCCATAATACGCGCAGGGCGACTTAGGTTTTCAGCTTTAATAGCACGAGGATAACCAGACCCATCTAAACGCTCATGGTGATTTATTATCATATCAAGCATCAGTGGCGTTATTCCTTTAACTCCCTTAACTAAACCTAAGCTTTGCGAAACATGCTTTTTAATTACTGTAAGCTCATTTTTTGTAACTGGAGTTGGTTTTGAAAATATACCTTGAGGTAATTTAGCATGACCCAAATCGTGCAATAATGCCCCCATTGCAAATTCTTGCACTAACGACTCTTCATACCCTAAATACTTTGCAAATACAGCCGTAAAAATAGCGCAGTTGATCATGTGTCGCCAGTTGTAGCTATGCTTATCTTTAATACGTGTAAGAATCGTCATAGCATTTGGATTACGAAAAACTGAGGCGACTATTTCTGTTACTATTTCATCGAGCATATTCAAGTTAAGTGTTAAACCTGAAGTTAAATCCCCATACAAAGCTTGTAGCTTTCTATTATGTTGATCGTAATTAACACTTGCCTTGGCAAACTCTTGTTTTACGGTTACGCCCGACTGTAAATTATCAGCCTCCTCTGCCTCTTTCGCCTTTTTACTTTCAACAACTTTAGGCTCTACTTTCGGCTTGTACTTAACAGGTATTGCTGCATCGCCTTTTTCAAAGTCGATAATGAGCTCTAAGACCCCTTCAGCCACCAAGCGATCAATAATAGAGCGACTTCGTACTAATCCACTTGTCTTAATTTTTATGCTATCAATCCCTTCATTTTGCTTTGCAACACTATCAACATACATGCCGGGAGTAATCTCTGATATGGGTAAGGTGATCAGCATAAAAGTGGGGGTTTCTAAATTTAAGGAATATGCACCTTAAATATCATTATTTAACCCTAAAAGTCTACTCTTTGAGTTATTCTCAATAACATATGACTAAAAAGGATTATTAATATGACGAGTATTTTAAATAAGATCTTGGAAATATAATTGGCAAGGGATACAAAGCAAATGGCGCTCTCGGTAGGGATCGAACCTACAACTCAGCCTCCGGAGGGCCACGTGATATCCATTTCACCACGAGAGCACATTTGTTGCCGCCACACCAACTCGCGATATCAGTGCTTTAGCATGCATAATGATAAAGATATCTTCCGCTAAATACTAGTGCATTTAACTTTAATGCTCATAAATCAAACTATTATAAATAAAATACTTAATAAAGAGGCAAAAACGCGCTATTTTATTATAATATTATAAAAAAACAGTAACGACTTAGTAACAAATTCACTATGATATACAACTAGGTTCTAAAATTAAGACGAGGAAGTAATTATGAGTTTAATGTCAACTGAGCAAGTTGCAGAGTTTTTGGGTGTAAAAGTAGAGCGAGTAAAACGCCTTACTCGAGAAAGTTTATTAATTGCTAAATCACAAGATGAAGACGGTGAACCGCAATTTGACGCAAACGAAGTTGCGAAATATAAAGAATTAGCAGCACGTTTTGGCGGTCTTTAAGACACCATAAGTGTTGTTATTTTATTTAGCTGCGCGCGTAACTCAACTGACTTGTTTTTTATAGCGCGCTGCTCATACCATCCTATGCACAACACTAAATACAATAACTTATAGCAATTAAGCTTATCGATAGATTGAGTGAATTTATTTTTCCTCGCGGTGCAATTTTCGTAATCTGCTAATAACGCACGTTCATTCTGCTCACTTAAATTAAAACTAATGGCAAGTGATGCCAGATCGAAATATACATCGTTAGTTTTTGCGTATTCAAAATCAATTAAATACATGCCAGAAGCATTTACAATAATGTTATCTTTTACTAAGTCGTTATGACAAAAGCCTTCATCAAATTGCATGGCTGCAACTGCTTTAAGTGCCTGCTCTATTTGAGGTTTATATTGCGTATATACATCACTGCTTTGATAAAAATGAAGCTCTTTAGCTATATCAATTGGCGCGGTAGACACATTGTAGTTATGCACTTGAGCAAGTTTATTAATAAAGCTAAGCGTTATACCCGATTGCGATGTATTACCTTCAATATAATTAAATACCGCACGGCTATTCTTTTTATCGAGCCAAACAGGCGCAGGACATATATTAAACTCACTTAAAAAACGCTGTGCTTCAAGCCCTATGGCTGGCCAATGGCTTTTATAACACTTTAATAAATACCCTTGTTGCTTGGTACGTATTAAAAAATTATCGTTGCTAAAGCCATTCAGCAATCGATCACTTGAAATAACGCTTGCAGGCTCTATAAACGCACTACACATTTTTACTAATTGATGATGCTCAATCATTGATTAAAGCTGTGCTAGAGGCTTAGCTTGGCTTTGTTCGTACTCTTCGTACCAAGTTTTAAAGCCCCACGCTGCCATAATGGTATAAAATATAAAGAGTGCTAGCGTTGGGTAATAGCCTTTCTCGTAATATAAATACATAGAAGCGGCATCTATTACAATCCAGTACAGCCAGTTTTCTAGCACTTTTTTAGCCACTAAGTAAGTAGTAACTACTGCAAAACACGTTGTAAAACTATCAAGATAGGCAAAGTCGGCATGAGTATAGTTTTGCATTATGTAGCCAATTACAATTGCGGCCACGGTTGTTGAGCTAATTAGAACAGCATGGCGATTTATCGACCATGATGTAATATTTAGATTTTCGGCTTTGCCTCTTCGCCACACAATCCAGCCAAATACAGCCATATACATATAGTAGAAATTAAGTAGCGACTCCATTAATAGCGCGCCATTCCAGTACATAATAGTATAAATAAGTGTGCTAAAAAATGCAGCCGGCCAGCACCACAGGCTTTCTTTTATTGCCAGTAGTAAATAGGCTATCGATAGCCCTACCGCAATATATTCCCAGTGCGACATTGCTGTAAAACCACTTAAGGTTTGTGTTAAAAAATCCATAGTGTGCAGTTACCGTTTAATTGTGCCATTTGTTATAAATTATTCAGGCGATAAATCGCCAGAAAGAAACTTGCATACAAAAATAGCTTTACCAAACTCTTCATACGAGCGCTTAATTTCGGTGCTAAGTACTTGCATTACTAAATCGTAATCACCAAAAATTTGAGTCGAGAGTGTATTTGTGATCACTTTTAAATCATCATATTCGTTTAATCGGTCAATAAAGCCTTTAATAAACGGAATGTAATCTTGATGGAGTGGGTATTTGCTGATCTCTACTGATAATTTCATTTTTGACTCTTTATTTTAATTACCAATTGCATTAAATTAGTGGTCTATTATAGCGATAAGAAAATAGCACAATAACAAGGCTAAAATTATGATACATAGTTGTTCTATATAAATAATTTTTAACGTCGTTAGTGAGTTATTTAATTCGCTAGAATGATCATGTTTTTAATAAAATTGGTATTATTACCGATTACAACACGTCATTCAATGCTAGAGCCGCTATTAAATACAGTGTAAAATCGCTGCAACACTCAATTGAAATGAGCTTAATATGGCACGTAGAATAACCTATAAATTTAAAAACGAACCGCGCGAAATTAATTTCGCTAAAGATAAATACCATGACATGTATGAAGCAATTGCTGCTGCCGAAGGTATTGATCTGACTAGTTACTTGAGCATGGTACAGCAAATAGAAATGACCTCAAAAGGGTCTGCTTCTGTGCGTAACTTTCGCGACCAAGAATTTGCCCGTATGGGCTTTAGCGATATTTACTTTATAAAGGAGTAAATATCGTAATACAACTAACTTAGTTAGCTGTATTAACGCTGATACTCATAACTTACGCGCGGTGTAATATTACATAATAGCTCGTAAGGGATAGTATCAGCGCACATTGCTATTTCTTCTACCGGTAGCTCTGGGCCCCACATAGTGACTCTGTCGCCTACTTTAATATTGTGCTCATTAGCACCTATATCTACGCTAATCATGTCCATAGCTACACTACCCACAATGCCATAACGTTGCTTACCTATTATAACTGGCGTGCCCTCTTTAGCATGCCGTGGATAACCATCACCATAGCCCATAGCAACAACGGCTAACTTGGTTGGTTTATCGCTTTTCCAACGACCCCCATACCCTACCGCCTCATTAGCAGGCACATTTCGTACTGCAATTACGCGCGTAGTTAAGCGCATAACTGGTTTTAATTTGTGTTGTTGCCCAATGCTATTTGCCATTGGCGATACACCATAGAGCATAAGCCCTGGACGTACCCAATCACCATGACCGCTTGGCCATGCAATAATACCAGCAGAATTTGATAAACAATGCGCTTGGTTAATGCCACTCACTAAGTTATCAAATAACGTGATTTGTTGAACCGTTTTAGCATTATCAACATCATCAGCACACGAAAAGTGGGTCATTAAATTAACCGTATTTTTAGCGTTAGGTGTTTTTTGTAAGCGGTTATAAAACGCTTCAAACTGCTCTGGCGCAATACCTAGTCGATGCATACCTGTATTTACTTTTAACCAGCATGTTATTGGCGCATCGAGCTTTGCTTTTTCAAGCGCGGCTAATTGGTATTCATCATGAATAATAGTTTGAAAGTTATTAGCGAGTAAAATAGGTAAGTCAGCTTTGTTAAAAAAGCCTTCGAGTAAAACTATTGGCTTTGTTAAGCCCCCAGCTCGAAGGGCAAGCCCTTCATCAATACGCGCCACAGCAAATGCGTCAGCATTATTTAAATGCTGCGCAATCGTTACTAAACCATGCCCATAAGCGTTTGCTTTTAGCACCGCCATTACTTTGCTGTTAGGTGCAAAACACTTAACTTGCGCTAAATTATGCGCAAGTGCAGCTAAATTAATTTCAGCAGTGGCTAAGCGCATTAGTAATCGTCATCTACCGCTGGTCCCGCATAGTTATCAAAGCGAGAAAATTGACCTTGGAATGTTAAACGTACTTTACCAATTGGCCCGTTACGTTGTTTACCTATGATAATTTCAGCAATACCTTTATCGGTACTGTCTTCGTTATAAACTTCATCGCGGTAAATAAACATGATTAAATCGGCATCCTGCTCTATCGACCCCGACTCACGTAAATCTGAGTTAATTGGGCGTTTATCGGCACGTTGCTCTAGCGTTCGGTTAAGCTGCGAAAGCGCAACAACAGGACATTTTAGCTCTTTTGCTAATGCTTTAAGTGAACGCGAAATTTCGGCAATTTCGAGCGTTCGATTATCAGCAAGACTTGGTACACGCATTAGCTGCAAGTAATCGACCATGATCATACTAATGCCGCCGTGGTCGCGGGCAATACGCCTTGCACGAGAGCGAACATCGGTAGGTGTTAAGCCCGACGCATCATCAACATACATTTTGCCTTTTTCCATCAACAAACCCATGGTTGATGAAAGCCGCGCCCAATCGTCATCATCTAATTGACCTGTACGTACTTTAGTTTGGTTAATACGGCCAAGAGACGCTAACATCCTCATCATAATTTGTTCTGACGGCATCTCTAGCGAGTAAATTAGCACAGGTTTGTCTTGAGTCATTGCAGCATGTTCCGCAAGGTTCATCGCAAAGGTGGTTTTACCCATTGAAGGACGCGCTGCAACGATAATTAAATCGGATGGCTGTAAGCCCGTCGTCATTTTATCAAGATCGGCATACCCTGTACTTACACCCGTAACACCATCCTGTGGAGATTGATAAAGCTCTTCTATTTTATCAACGGTTTTTTCAAGGATGTTATGAATACTTTGTGGGCCTTCCGTACTTTTTGTACGTTGCTCGGCAATTTTAAATACTTTGCTTTCAGCAAAATCAAGTAAGTCGTGACTAGTACGCCCTTCTGTATTAAAACCCGCCTCTGCAATTTCGTTCGCTACGCCAATCATTTCACGTACAACAGCCCGTTCGCGTACAATACTTGCGTAAGCGTCAATGTTAGCAGCACTTGGCGTATTTTTAGCAATTTCGGCTAAATAAGCAAAGCCACCAATGCCTGCCAGTTTATTATTTTTTTCTAAACTTTCAGAAATAGTGATTAAATCTATCGGATCGCCAATTTCAGCAAGTGCCGTCATCGCCTCAAAAATTAACTTGTGCGTGCGTGTATAAAAATCCTGTGATACAACAAGCTCAGCTACGCGATCAAAAGCTTGATTATCAAGCATTAAGCCACCTAAAACAGATTGTTCAGCTTCTATTGAATGGGGAGGAACTTTAAGAGTGTCGACTTGCTTATCTGGTTTGGCCATAACTTCACGGTACTAAAATTGAATGGCTCTATTCTATCGACTTGCAGGGGCTGTGCAAATAGAAAAGCAGGAAATCTTTTCCTGCTTTTTGTAATCGAGAAAGGAATAAGTGTTATTTCTTTCTAAGTTCGATTCGTCCGCTAATCGTATCCATTTCAACGTTAGCATTACCACCATTAATGCTAAATTCTAAATCGCTAGCAGGCCCATATTTAGCTTTTTGAACTTTATCACCGCTAAGCTCATTTATTATTTTGCCATTGGCATGAGCTTCAATTTCAAACTTAGCCGATATATCAGCAGGGAAGAAAAATTCCGCGTCGCCACTTACCGACTCAAAACGAACATCGCCCCCCTTTAAAAGATCTTTAATGCGCACTTCAGCTTCACCATTTACGGTATTAATACGTAAATTTTTAATACTCGATAGAGTAAATTTTATATCGCCATTTACGTTTTCAAGACGTACATCAGTTGCAATTGAGTTTGATTTAATATCGCCATTTACAGCGCTAAAACGTAATTCTCCGCTTGACTGTTTATCATTAATTTCGCCATTTACAGTTTCAAATTGAATATTACCATTGAGGTTTTGTGCGTTTACATCACCATTAACACTAGTGAGTTTAATATTACCGACTAAATCGCTTGCTGTTATTTCACCATTAACTACATCAACCTCAACGCCGTTGTGCAGCTCTTTTGCAGTTACAGATACATTTACACCAGCAAACTCAAGCGCGCTGCTTTTTGGCATAAAAATAGTCAGTTTTGAACCACCGTCATTGTTATCCCAACTTGTTGTATGCGGTATTTTTACAATAAACTGAGTTTTGTTGCCACTCGTTTTAAGCTCATACCCCTGTGCTTTATCATCAAGCACGCCAGATACTTTAAATTCGTTTTTATCCCAACCAGTTATACTTATATCACCACGTTGGTTTTCAATAAAAATAAGACCTTTATTTGGCACCTCCATTTGCTTATCTATTTTTTCACCGGCAAATGCTACAAGTGGTAATAAGCTCAATCCTAATAAAATCGCTTTCATGTTATTCTCCTAAATATGCTGCCAATGTGGTGCATGCACTTTGTTTATTAAACTAAGTTGTTGTTGATATATTTGCGCTAACATTGTTAGTAGCGCTCGATTTTGTGGTTCATTTTCAAGCGCTTCCTTTATTGCCTGCTCTGCTTCTTCTAGTTCTTGCAATTGCGCCTGCCAATTGGTGGTTAGTGCCTCTTGGTTTTTATATTGCACAAGTAAGCTTTGCTTTTGCTGTGTAAAATAATCACTCATCACCATGACTGGCTGTGGCTCTGAGTTCATAACAAACATGTTTAGTGCTACTAACCCAGCAATCAAACATGCAGCTATTGCTGTTAGCTTTGGCCAAACTCTAGTATTTTTTTGTATAGATTTGTTATTAACAATCGCTCGCTCAACCCCCGTCCACAAGTTTTTGGGAGGCACGATATCTTTATCAAGGGCGTTTAATGAATTGTTTAAATAGTCGTCAAAATTTGGTTTATTCATTTTCATACCACTCTTGTAATAACTGCCTAGCTCGATGATATTGCGATTTACTTGAACCAACGGCCATGCCTAATTGTTCGGCTATCTCTTCGTGCCTATAACCTTCAATTGCAAACAACACAAATACCATACGTGCTCGCTCAGGAAGCCTTACTATTAACTTATCGAGACCATTTAAGCCTTTGCAGTCGTTAGCCGAGCGTTCATCCATACCGCTGTGCTCAATACTTACTACTTTTTGTAACCAGTTTTTTTGCTTGCGTAAATAATTAATCGCCACGTTACTGGCAACACTGTAAAGCCAAGTAGAAAACTGCGAGCGCCCGTCAAACTGCGCTATTTTGTGCCATACCTGTACAAACACTTCTTGAGCTGCATCTTCAGCATGTGCTTCATCGGCCAATAAACGCAAACATAAACCGTATACGCGTTTTATATGCAGCTCATAAATAGTAGCGTATGCCACTTGGTCACCCGACTTAACACGCTCAATGAGTGTAGTTTCGCATAAAGGCGTTTGTTCGGGTTTAACGTGTAACATCCGTGATGTCGCCTTTTAATTATTATTATTGAGTTAGTGTATTGATAAGTTAGACGTAATAACAGCTCGAAAAGGTTTAAAGGGAATGAAAAAATAATTGAAGTAAAATGAGATTTGTAGATGGTTTTATTGAACTGTGCCCTTAACTAATGAAGTTAGCCAAATTACAGACACAAAAAAGCCGTGCTAATAGCACGGCTTTTATCGCTTAATTAAAAATTAAGCTTCAGCAATTACGATTACTTTAATAGTAGCCGTTACGTCTGAGTGAACTGAAATTGATACGTCAAATTCACCAGTGTCACGGATAGTGCCTAAAGGTAAACGAACTTCTGACTTAGCAACTTCAACACCAACAGCTGAGATAGCGTCAGCGATGTCACGAGTACCGATTGAACCGAATAACTTACCTTCGTCACCAGCTTTAGATACTAATGTAACTTCTGCTAATGCTTCTAGTTTTTCAGCGCGTGCTTGTGCAGCAACTAACTGGTCAGCGATTTTCGCTTCAAGTTCTGCACGACGAGCGTCAAACGTTTCAATGTTAGCTTTAGTCGCAGGAACTGCCTTACCTTGTGGGAAAAGGAAGTTACGTGCGAAACCAGATTTAACTACAACCTGTTCACCTAGGCTACCTAGGTTAGCGATCTTATCTAGTAGAATAACTTGCATGTTTCTACACCTTTTAAAAACTGTTAATCCGCTGCTTACTTATGTAAGTCAGTGTATGGAAGAAGGGCTAAGTAGCGAGCACGCTTAATAGCAGTTGCTAGCTGGCGCTGAAATTTAGCGCTAGTACCTGTGATACGGCTAGGTACGATTTTGCCACTTTCTGTAACATAGTTTCTAAGAGTAGCTAGATCTTTGTAATCGATTTGTTTTACGCCTTCCGCTTTAAAGCGGCAGAACTTACGACGTCTGAAATAACGTGCCATGAGATTAATTCCTCAAATAATTCTTTCTATATGCTGAGCATGCAAAACCAATTGGCTAAGGCCGTTACGACCTTCGTGGCGATTTAAAAAACCACTCACTTGCAATGCCTGCCCAACGTGCAAATGTTGAGTCTGTTGTTGCATTTGCTTTCCACTGGCAACTACCTGAAGCCTAACGTAACTATTACGGTTAAGGTCTGCTTCGGTTTGCATTGATTTATGTTCTACAACAAAAATACAATGCGGGATGCCAGCAGGGCTTTGGCTAAACTTGGGAGTTTTACAAACTACCCCAGATATAACCAGCTGATTCATAAAAGGGCTAACCATTTATATTTACCGCCAGTTAAACGCCATGCTAGGACTCAAAACAATTAAGCAGCTGGTGCTTCTTTCTTCTCTTCTCTTGCAAGAGGAGACGCTTCAGTTACAGCAGTTTTAGTGCGGATAACTAAGTTACGAAGCACTGCATCGTTGTAGCGGAAAGTAGTTTCTAGCTCGCTGATTACTTCAGTAGGTGCTTCAACGTTCATAAGAACATAATGAGCTTTATGAAGCTTGTTAATTGGGTAAGCCAATTGACGACGGCCCCAATCTTCAAGACGGTGAATAACACCATTTGCTTCAGTGATAGAACCAGTATAACGTTCGATCATACCAGCAACTTGCTCACTCTGATCTGGGTGAACCATGAATACGATTTCGTAATGACGCATGGATATTCCTTACGGTTAATAGAGCCTTCTACCGTTTCGGCCGGTCGGTTTAAGGCAAGGAATTAATAGTTTAAAAGCCGAAATGAGCGCGCATTTTACGCTTAGTCGGATAATTAAGCAAGTAGGTTTTTAACGCTTTAATAGATAAGTTTGTAAAGGTAATTATTACGAGCTTCGCTCGTCGCGCCAGCAAGCTGTACGCCTACAGTAAAAGTTAAGCACAGAGTGTAATATTTCTTGTAGACGCCGAGCTTACTCGCGTGAAAAGCGATAGCTTTCAATATATTAACCCATACCAAAGCACGGGTTTTACTCGTCGCGCCAGCAAGCTGTACGCCTACAGTAAAAGTTAATACCAATTCCAATAAATAGCTGATCTATTTTACTTGCTAAAACAACCCATTTCTTTGTTGTAAATTTCGCAAAGGGAACAACCATTTACATCAATTTACGCCTAGAACTGAATTATTTTTTC
>NZ_JACJEM010000069.1:0-21240 GCF_014164085.1 Pseudoalteromonas sp. SG45-5
GACCGCTGACCGCTGACCGCTGACCGCTGACCGCTGACCGCTGACTTTTACCAAATCATCTCTACAAATTCAGGGTGATCGATATATGGGTTACGATTGCCTTGAAATTCAAATGCGGCTTGGTTGCGATCTAATTCCATTTGGCTAACAGGGTCACTGTTGTGCCATTTTAGCAGCATAGCGACAACCCAGCTTTCAAATACTTGATTGTGTGAGCCGTTAAGTACTGCATCGCTAGAAGCTGTTTTAGTTTGCCAAGAGCCAATAATATTTTCGTATCGCGTTGCCATATAAAAATAAGCACGTGCAAAGTCACCTTTAAATTCATCAATAGGCTCAAACACAGTGCCTGAGTAATTTAATGAGCTAACGGCAGAACCTAATTTACTTCCGTTAGTTGATGTAAATGAGGCGCTTGCTACTTCACCAAATGGGAAGTTGCTACGCTTTGAATTTACATAGCCGTCAGTTGCGTAAATATGATGAACATCAGAATTCATCGGTTCAACTTTTCCACCAAACCAACTTTTAGGGAACGAATGCTCACGGTTGTAACAATCCGCCTCACCATTATATGCGCCGCACTGATTTGTAACGGCTGCATAGCTATAGCTGTCAGCACCGTTCGGTTTCTCGCTATACATATCTAAAATACTATTATCGTTTTCAAAATATTTATCACGTGCTGATGAGTCGTAAAAATTCCAGATAGCTGAATAACCCTGTGCATTATGATCTTTGATAATATTGTAAAGTTCAGTTTTTAAGGCATAGCCAGTTAGGCCTTGTGCAGTTACATAATAGCCTGTTGGTGTTGGTGTTGTGCCACCGCCTGTATCACCTAGCTCAAATGTTGTGCTGTCTGTGTTGCTAAAGCTTGCACCGCTGGCGATAGTGTTCTGAGCGTGTACTAATGCATAGTTACCATTACCCATTGAGCAACACATACCATCGCCATAGCTATCACTAATTACAAGTGTATAAGCACCATCGGCTAAACATATTTTTTCATTGTATTGCGTGTTTGATGCGTAACCACTGCCATTGGCAATTGCACTACCTTGGTTATTATTAATAGCCCAGCTTGTCTCGCTGCCGTAATTGTCGGTATTAAATGTTAGGGTCAGGCTATTGTCAGAGCAGCTTGGTGATGCGCCGCCGTCGCTATTAGGTAAAAAATTATCAATGTATACAGTTTCATTCCCATCGAACCCGCTTACATCATAGAAACGTAAACCCACATTAATCGTTTTGCTACTGCTTGCTGTGTAGCTATGGCTAATTTTTTGCCATTGATTTGTTTGCGCTTCGTTTGAGTAGCCTTGGTAGCCATCTATATATAAGCGCGCTTTAACTTTACCTTCTGTATGGTAAACATCAGCCGAAAAATCGTAGGTTTTACCTGCCTCTACAGTAATTTGCTGCAATAAGTCGGTGTTACTTTGTGAGCCCGTTGTTACATTGATAGCAGCAGAGCGATGACCATTTTTAACTGTACTGGTAGAAGGCGATAAGCTAATACCGCTATCTATTGTCGTCCATGATGCTGGTGTATTACCTGACCATTGCTCAAAACCGCCGTTAGTTACATTGGCCATTACCGGAAGTGAGCCAAGTAATAGTGCCGTGCTCAGTAGTTTATTTTTGTATGTCCCGTGTGACATGGGTATTCCTATTTTTTATTTTGAATGTGGAATATACCTTATATTAGTTTGGTTACAAAATTGTTAATTTAAAATGCGATAAAAAGCAATAATGTCTTTCAATCTGTTTTTGAAGGTATTTTTATAAATTAATAACTAAATGGAATATCAAAGCAGATTCTATTCTTTTTTTATCTATGCTGAGCCCGTTATCCTACAGACTCATAAAACCTCAGCAGACATTCTCTGGATGAGGTAAAACTCATTGTTAACAATGCAAAAAGTGTATTGTGATTAATTTTCAGGGTTACGGGGAATCGATTCATGTTGTTAGGTCAACTAAATGCTGCGGCCAGCCCGCTATCGCAAGATCAAGTACAAAAGCTGCAAGGTTTAGTGGCTGAACTTAATCCAATTCAACAAGCGTGGGTAAGTGGTTACTTAGCTGCAAATGCTAATTCGGCTGTGTTAGGTGGGCCAACTGCAGGCACGCCGGCTGCGGGTGATGCTGCAGCGCTAACCATTTTATATGGCTCGCAAACAGGTAACGCAAAAGGCGTGGCAACCAAGATGAAAGAGCAGGCTGAATCACGAGGCCTAGCAGTTAAATTGGTTAGTATGTCGGATTACAAGCCAACAGCCCTGAAAAAAGAAAAATTCTTAACTGTTGTTGTATCTACTTACGGTGAAGGCGAGCCACCTGAAGACGGCGAAACATTGCATGAATTTTTAGCAACTAAAAAAGCGCCAAAGCTAGACGATGTGAAAATAGCCGTTATTGGGTTAGGTGATTCAAGCTATGAATTTTTCTGCCAAACGGCAAAAGACTTTGAAGAGCGCTTAAATAAACTCGGTGCAAAAACTATATATCAACGTGCTGATTTAGATGTAGATTACGAAGATGAAGCCGCAACGTGGATCTCGGGCGCACTTGATGCCTTTGAGCCAGACCTAAAAGCACAGCAAGGCGCAACGACGGGCCAAGCTGGAATAATGCCTTTTGGTGCACCTACCGCTGCTTCAAGCCAGTACACAAAGCAAAATCCATTTGCAGCAGAGCTTTTAACAGTACAAAAAATTACCGGTCGTGACTCAACTAAAGATGTACGCCACGTTGAAATTTCGCTTGAAGGCTCAGACATTACGTACACACCAGGTGATTCATTAGGTGTGTACTTTTTAAATGACGACGTATTAGTTGATGAAGTATTAGAGCTTACTCAAGTTGATGGCGCAAGTATTGTAAAGGTCGGTAATGAAGAACTAAGCGTACGCAGCGCACTTATTGAAAAATTAGAGCTGACGCAGTCATATCCAGGTTTTGTAGAAAAATACGCAACAGCAACAGGTACGCCTGAATTATTAAAGCTTGTGGAAGATAAAGCGGCAATGCGTGCGTATATTGAACCTCGCCAAATATTTGATGTAATTCGCCAAAATCCAGCAAAAATTGATGCGCAAACATTAGTAGATTGCCTACGTAAGCTGCAAGCTCGTTTGTACTCAATTGCATCTAGCCAAGCAGAGGTTGAAGACGAAGTGCATTTAACTCTAGGCTTAGTTGAGTTTGATGCATTTGATAGTGAGCACTTAGGTGGTTGTTCGGGTTACTTAACTCGCCGTGCTGAAGAAGGCTGTAAAGTTAAAGTATTTAGCGAACACAACGATAACTTCCGCCTACCAACTAACGATGATACACCGGTGATCATGGTTGGCCCAGGAACGGGTATTGCGCCATTCCGTGCATTTTTACAAGAACGTGATTCGCGTGAAGCGCAAGGCAAAAACTGGTTGTTTTTTGGTAACCCACATTTCACTCAAGACTTTTTGTACCAAGTTGAAATACAGGGTTATTTAAAATCCGGTCTACTTAACAAAGTAGACGTTGCATTTAGCCGCGATCAGGCCGAAAAAGTATATGTGCAAGATAAGTTACGCAGTAACAGTAAAGAGGTGTTTGAATGGTTAGAGGCTGGTGCTCATTTTTATATTTGTGGCGATGCAAATCGCATGGCAAAAGATGTACACAACGCCTTGGTCGATATCATTAAAGAAAACACAGGCAAGAGCAATGAAGACGCAGAGCAATATTTAAAAGATTTGCGTAGCGCAAACCGCTATCAGAAAGACGTGTATTAATCACGTTTCTTATTTTATTTAACAGCTAGCAGCCGTCACTGTAACAAATTTAGGATTTAAAATGAGCGAACAAGATAAAAACGTAAAACTTTCTGATAACGAACGTTTGAAAAGAGAAAGTAACTTTTTACGTGGCACAATAGCCGAAGATTTAAAAGATGAAATTACCGGTGGCTTTACTGCCGATAATTTTCAGTTAATTCGTTTTCACGGCATGTATCAACAAGATGACCGCGATATACGTGGTGAGCGTGCTAAGCAAAAGCTAGAGCCATTACATAATGTGATGTTACGTGCACGTATGCCTGGCGGTATTATTAAGCCAGAGCAGTGGTTAGCAATCGACAAGTTTGCAGATGACAAAACAAGTTACGGCAGTATTCGTTTAACAACGCGTCAAACGTTTCAATTTCATGGTGTGCTAAAGCCAAATATTAAAGGCATGCACCAAATGCTCGATAGCGTAGGTATAGACTCTATTGCTACAGCGGGCGATGTTAACCGTAACGTGCTTTGTACTACTAACCCCGTTGAGTCTGAGTTACACCAAGAAGCTTATGACTGGGCTGCAAAAATTTCTGAACATTTATTACCAAAAACGAAAGCCTACGCTGAAATTTGGTTAAATGGCGAAAAGGCAGAAACCACAGAAGAGCCAATTTTAGGATCTAACTACTTACCGCGTAAATTTAAAACAACGGTAACCATTCCGCCTAACAACGAAGTTGATGTTCACGCTAACGATTTAAACTTTGTGGCAATTGCTGATAACGGTAAGCTTGTTGGTTTTAACGTATTAGTGGGCGGTGGCCTTGCCATGACGCACGGCGATACAGCAACTTATCCGCGTAAGGCTGATGACTTTGGCTTTATTACCCTAGAAGATACCTTAAAAATTGCAGAGCATGTTGTATCTGTGCAGCGCGATTGGGGTAATCGTTCAAACCGTAAAAATGCAAAAACTAAATACACATTAGACCGTGTTGGCGTTGATGTATTTAAAGCCGAAGTAGAAAAACGCTCAGGCGTTACGTTTGCACCAAGCCGCCCATTTAAGTTTACTCATCGTGGCGATCGTATTGGTTGGGTTGAAGGCATTGATGGTAAGCACCACTTAACGCTATTTATCCAAAGTGGTCGTATTTTAGACTACCCAGGCAAGCCGCTTAAAACTGGTTGTCGTAAAATCGCTGAGGTTCACCAAGGTGATATGCGTATGACGGCAAACCAAAACTTAATTATTGCTGGCGTACCTGCAGATCAAAAAGCCGTGATTGAAGAAATTGCCCGTAGCCATGGCCTAATTGATGACAAAGATTCGCAGCAACGTAAAAACTCTATGGCGTGTGTTTCACTGCCAACGTGCCCACTTGCAATGGCCGAAGCAGAGCGTTACTTACCAAGCCTAGTAGAAAAAACTGAAGCATTACTTGCTAAGCACGGTATACCAGATGACAGCATTATTATGCGGGTTGTAGGTTGCCCGAACGGTTGTGGCCGCGCAATGCTTGCAGAAGCTGGTTTAGTGGGTAAAGGCCCAGGTAAGTACAACGTTTACCTAGGTGGTAATTTAGAAGGCACACGTATTCCTAAGTTGTACCTTGAGAATGTAGGCGAAGATGTTTACCTAGACGCATTCGATAAGCTAATTGGCCAATGGGCAAGCGAGCGAAACGAAGGCGAATGCTTTGGTGACTTTGTGATCCGTAAAGGCATTGTTGCTGAAGTAAAAGTATCAGTAACCGATTTTCACGCTTAATTAAATACCAGCGCTTTGGCGC
This sequence comes from Pseudoalteromonas sp. SG45-5, assembly GCF_014164085.1. Classification (NCBI taxonomy): domain Bacteria; kingdom Pseudomonadati; phylum Pseudomonadota; class Gammaproteobacteria; order Alteromonadales; family Pseudoalteromonadaceae; genus Pseudoalteromonas; species Pseudoalteromonas sp. SG45-5. The sequence continues at coordinate 5,564 of NZ_JACJEM010000069.1, forward strand.
TGGTGAGGTTTGGAATTTACCATGAGTGAATTTAAAAACATTTTACAGTTAGATAAACAAAGCCAGACGGCTATGTTAGCTGATGCTAATGGTTTACTAGCGAATATGAGCGCAGAACAGCGCGTTGCATGGGCGCTTGATAACTTGCCAGATACGGCTTTTTTATCATCTAGCTTTGGTATTCAAGCGGCAGTAATGCTGCATTTAATGACCTCACAGCGTCCTGATATTCCCGTTGTGTTAACCGATACAGGTTATTTATTTCCTGAAACCTATCAGTTTATTGAACAAATGAGTGAGCGTTTATCACTGAACTTAAAAGTGTATAAAGCGCAGCTTAGCCCTGCATGGCAGGAGGCTAAATTTGGTAAGTTATGGGAGCAAGGCGAAGACGGCATTAAGCAATACAATCAGCTGAATAAAGTGGAGCCGATGACCCGTGCGTTAAAAGAGATTGAGGCAGGTACGTGGTTTAGTGGCCTACGACGCGATCAATCATCTACCCGCGCTGATAAGCAATTTGTAGAAATTAGCCGTGGCACAGTCAAAGTGTACCCGATAATAGAATGGTCTAATCGCGACGTATATCAGTACCTGACTAAGCACGATTTACCTTATCACCCGTTATGGGAGCAAGGTTATGTGTCGATGGGCGATGTACACACTACGCGTAAATTAGAGCCGGGTATGACTGAGGAAGAAACCCGTTTCTTTGGCTTAAATCGTGAGTGTGGGTTACACATTGATGGCGATGGCATTTAACACGGCGCACGTGTAGCTAAATCGTAATTGAAAAACGCAGCATAGGCTGCGTTTTTATTATCTTTAATTAAGGTACAAAAAATTGCCTAATTAGATAATTTTTATTAGACTCATTAGAATAAAGGATTAATTAAAGCAGGAACGCTATGAAATACTTTACCTACTTAGCCATATCAATCATGGTTATTGCTGTCATCTCTTTGTTTTATTTAAAAAAACCTGATGGTCAAACATGGCTTTCTGCATCATTAATTAGCAATGAATCTCAGCAGGTTAAAGAAAAGGTGATTTCGTTATCGAGTAATGCGTTAGATCAGGCTGTGCAAGGCGTAAAGCAAGCCGGGGATCAAATCGTAAATCGCATTTCTGATGAGCCAGCTGCTGCAAATGCAACCTCAAACGGTAAAATCTTTAAATGGCAAGACGAAACAGGCCAATGGCATTTTTCTGATACGCCAAACCCCCACGCAAAAAGCATTGAAGTAACGCTCGACCCTAAAGACGTTACTATTATTGCCGCAGAAGATACCTCTATTTTAAATCGTATACCAAAAACGTTAAATACTTCTAGTGAGCAAGTGATACCCAGTGTTTTTAACCCTGATTCAATTAAAAAGTTATTTCAAGACACTGAAAATGTAAAACAAAAGCTAGAAAAGCGTAATAAAGAAATCAATAATTTAAGCGCGCTTTAATTATTTAGAGCGAGTGCTTTTATGGTTTTTTAAATAATGTTTTTCGGCTTCCATTAACAGTATGGTTAAATATATTTTAGTGGGAAGTGACAGCAGTACGCCTACGGCAATACATGCCGCAGCTATAATTATTCCTTGAATGCCATGATCTACAGTGGCATACCTCGACACAATCAAAGTGTGGCCCGTTACAATAAGGCACAAGCCAAGCACAATTGATATTTTAAGCAGCCTAATTATCATTGTTTGCGACATAGTTACCTCACTAAGAGTTGCCTTAGTGTAGGCACGCTTTAAATGCTTAGCATTGATTTAAGACAACAAACAGCACACATAAAAAAACCCAACTTATTACTAAACTGGGCTTTTAAATGTATTAACTACTGTCTTTGTTAGTCGAGCATATTACGCAGTACGTATTGTAAAATACCGCCGTGTTTGTAGTAATCCCACTCTTTAGGGGTATCAATACGTACATCGGCGCTAAAGCTTACTTTTTTACCTTCGGCATTTGTAGCAATAACGGTTACTTCATCGGTTTTATCATATAAGCCTTCAATATCAAATTGCTCTTGGCCCGTTAACCCTAGCGATTCATAGCTTTCGCCATCTTTAAATTGCAGAGGTAACACACCCATGCCAATTAAGTTAGAGCGATGAATGCGCTCGTAGCTTTGTGCCACAACCGTTTTAACGCCTAGTAAAAGTGATCCTTTGGCCGCCCAGTCACGAGATGAACCCGTACCGTATTCTTTACCCGCTAAAATAATGAGAGGCGTATTATTTTTTTGGTACTCCATAGCTGCATCGTAAATGCTTGCTAAATCGTTTTCTGGTTGTGTACGTGTTACACCGCCCTCAGTACCCGGGGCAAGTAAGTTTTTAAGGCGAACATTAGCAAATGTGCCACGCATCATTACTTCGTGATTACCTCGACGCGAACCGTACGAGTTAAACTGCGCTTTATCTACGCCTTTTTCTTGCAAGTATAAGCCTGCTGGCGCATCTGCTTTAATAGCCCCAGCTGGAGAAATATGGTCAGTAGTCACTGAATCCCCAAGTTTAGCCAAACAGCGTGCACCTTGAATAGTTGGAATACCCGGAGGCTCTACTTTCATGCCATCAAAAAAAGGTGCCTTTTTAATATAGGTTGAGTCATCGTCCCAATCATAAAGCTTGCCATCCGGTATTTGAATTTGCTGCCAGCGGCTATCGCCTTCGTAAACGTTAGCATAGCTTTTTTCAAACATTTCTCTGGTTACGGTTTCTTTAACTAGATCGCTGACTTCTTTAACACTTGGCCAAATATTTTTAAGGTAAATATCGTTCCCGTTAGCATCTTGCGCGAGGGGCTCGTTGTATACGTCGATATCGGTTCTACCGGCAATAGCGTAAGCAACTACTAGCGGAGGGGACGCTAAAAAGTTCATTTTAACATCTTGGTGAATACGCCCTTCAAAATTACGATTACCCGATAAAATAGAGCTAACCACTAATTTATGTTTTTGAATCGCATCTGATATTTCGGTTGCAAGCGGTCCTGAGTTACCTATACAGGTTGTACAGCCATAACCGACTAAGTTAAAGCCTAGACTTTCTAGGTCATCCATCAAGCCCGCTTTTTCTAGATAATCAGTAACTACTTTAGAGCCTGGAGCAAGTGATGTTTTAACCCAAGGTTTTACATTAATGCCTAATTGCTTTGCTTTTTTAGCAACTAGGCCAGCAGCTAAAATTACACTTGGATTAGAGGTGTTGGTACAGCTGGTAATCGCGGCAATAACACAAGCGCCATCGTTTAGCTCAAACTCTTGGCCTTTAAATTTAACTTTAGCGGCGCCCATAAACTGCGCCTCATCAATGGGTTCATCGGGGTTTGTTGTTGGGCCTTCACTTTCAATACGAGCTTGTTCCTCATCACTTTTATCTCGACGGGCCATGCGCTCGTTTTGAAAGCTTTTTAAATGTTCGCCAATAATCTCGCCCGCTTTATTGAGAGCGATTCTGTCTTGTGGGCGTGTAGGACCTGCAAGGCTTGGTACAACGTCATCTAATTTAAGCTCAAGTGTGTCGGTATAATTAGCTTCGTCGCCGTCATTACGCCATAAACCTTGATGTTTAGCGTAATCTTCAATTACTTTTAGGTGTTTTTCGTCACGATTTGTTAAGCGTAAATAATTAATGGTTTCATCATCAATCGGGAAAATACCACAAGTAGCACCGTACTCTGGTGCCATATTCGCTATTGTTGCTCTATCGGCAAGCGGTAGGTCGGCAAGGCCATCGCCGTAAAACTCTACAAATTTACCCACTACGCCATGATTGCGCAGTATCTCAGTTATAGTTAATACCAAATCGGTTGCAGTCGTGCCTTCAGGTAGTCGGCCGCTAAGCTTCATACCCACAACCTGTGGGATGAGTAAACTTATTGGCTGACCAAGCATAGCGGCTTCGGCTTCAATGCCGCCTACACCCCAACCAAGCACACCTAAGCCATTTATCATGGTGGTGTGCGAGTCTGTGCCTACAAGTGTGTCTGGGTAAGCGTATTTTTTGCCATCGCGATCTTCATTAAAAACAACGCGCGCTAGATACTCTAAATTTACTTGATGAACAATACCCGTAGCTGGTGGCACTACTTTTAAATTATCAAAAGCGGTTTGTCCCCAACGTAAAAATTCGTAACGTTCTTTATTTCGGTCGTATTCAAGTTTTGCATTTAAATCAAATGCACCCTCATTACCGTAACCATCTACTTGTACCGAATGGTCAATCACAAGTTCTGCCGGTGATAACGGATTTATTTTTGCAGGATCCCCACCGAGTTTTTCCATTGCGTCACGCATGGCGGCTAAATCAACAATAGCGGGTACGCCAGTAAAATCTTGCATAACAACGCGGGCGGGCGTAAAGGCAACTTCAGATGCAGGCTTTGCTTGAGGATCCCAATTAAGAAGGGCTTGAATATCTTGTTCTTTAATATTTGCGCCATCTTCGTTACGAAGTAGGTTTTCAAGTAATACTTTTAAAGAAAAGGGCAATCGTTTCGCTTTGTCGCCAAGTCCTTTTAGAGAATGAATATGATATTGCTCACCATTTATTGTGAGCTGATGTTGGGTATCGAAACTATTATTCATTATTTGCCCCTTTATGAATTATAAAAAAATTTTGAAGAGTGACCTCTGTAGTACTTGAATAGCAAAGTGCATACCAATGTAAAAAGCCGTCTTTAGAGAACGAATTTTATACCGTTATTATAGTAGAGGTGATGCTGAAAAATTTAATTTCAAGAGATGATTTAAAAGACGAGGTAAGGTCAAAAGTTATTTTGACCTTTATTAATTACTGTAACCAACCTTGTTGCTTAGCTTTAATACTTAAATAAAGTAGAGCAATGGCAATTATGATTACAAAAACAGGCATAAATACAGCACTTGCGCCAAGCAGCTCAATACTGTTTATCACTACAAAGTTATAGTACTGCTGTAGTAAAATAGCACCGAGCGACAGTGCAAAAGTAGGCGTTGCCAGCGCGTTTTTAGTAAGTAGAAACAGACAACCCAAAGTGCTTCCAAGTACAGCTATAGCAAAGGCAATAGTTGACCAAATAGGAACATTAGAGTAGGCAGCTTGTTGATCTAGCGGAAGTCTACCTATCATTTCGGGTGTCATCATCATGTGCATAGCAAATGCAATAACGCCAAGTAAGTTCCATACAAGTGCCGCCCATACAGCGGCTTTAAACCAGGTAGCTGGTGTGTTTTTTGACATGTTATTACCTTGTTTTTATTATTTACAAGGCTATTAAAGAGCAAAAAGGCCAACTATACAAGTTGACCTTTTTATATAAAATGAGGGTTTTTAAATGCTTAACCAAATGAAATAGGACGACGACCTGTTTTATCATCTACTTTTGGTTTTTTAGTTCGCTTTCGCTTATTTTTAGCAGGCTGACTTGTAGGTTGTGGTTCAGCTTTTTTTGGCTCTGGTTGAGTTTGTACCGCAGGTTTTTCTGTAGGGACAGCGTCTTCACTTAGGGACAGTTTAAAAAACTCACCATCAAATTCTAATACATCACCACTGTATAATTTTTTCCGCTTTATTGTACAAATTTCATGGTTAACACCCACATAGCCTTCGGTAATTAGGTTTTTAGCTTGGCCGCCACCTTCAACTAAGTTTAGTACTTTTAATAATTTGCAGAGCTCAATGGGCTCTTCTTCTAATTCTATTTCTATGTATTCTTCGTTCATATTTGATCTCGGTGGGGAACGCACAAGCTCTAGTATAAAGGCTCGCAGCGACTTTTGCACCAAAGCAAATAACTTTAGCCCAGTGCCGTGCATAAATAGTGATGAAAGTTTTTATGTGTTTTTTCTGTCTTTAAAAAAACTGCAGTAATTGAAGAGTAAGCTTTGCTGCAATTAATTTTACGCGTGGCTCGCTAATTGCTAAAGCTCTGGCGAATTTATTAGTTTTCATCAAATGGAGTAGAAAATGGGCGTAAGGTTAGCAATGAAAAAAGAGCTAATGGGCTTAGATAATTCAGATATGTTAACTGCGGATGATGTTAGAGCGCACCTTGCTAATTCTGTAAATAAGCAAACAGAGCAAGATGAGCGCGGTTTTTCTGTCATTTCAAAATTTAATGACACTCACAGCCGCTTAGTCAGTGGAGATGTGATGAGAAAAACACAACTTAAATTTGAACGCCATCGCTTGTTTAATGAAGTTTTATATACTCGACAAAGTGTTGATGAATGGTTAAGTAGCCAAACAAATTAGGTTGCAATTAATGAATACCTCCAATAGACTACAAGTGTAATCAATTGGGGTAACTATGAAAAATGGAATTTTAGTTGGGCTATTGTTAGTGCTTTTAAGTGCCTGTCAACAGCCCACAGTGTATGTTTATACCGAGGCTTTAACGGTCAAGCAAAAACAGCAACTAACAGAAAAGCTGCAAAACCAAACGTTGCCTTTTCAATTTAATGATTTACCAATACCAAAAGAATTTTTGGCCGCAACACTTGCACTCTCCAAAGATAAATTACGCATTACTGAAATTGAGCAACTTGCAAATATAATGCAAGCAATGGGTTACCAGCCGCAAATAAATTATGTGTCGGTAGCAAATCATCATTACAGCAATGGTAATATTGGTTTTTACTTACGAGGTGAGCAAACAGAGCGTCACTTTAAAATGCCTAAATTGATGCGGACAACTGCTTGCAGCAGAGATAAGTATAATGATTTGCAAGCTATATTCTCTCCAAAAGGGCTCGATTTCACCCTACCAAATGGTACGGGTACTCAGTTAACTTGGGAGTACAGTGAAGGTTATTTAGTTATTTATTATCAAAGCACATCCCAGTCATACACGCATACAACCCCTTTAGTGAGTACGCCATTTGGTGAAAAACCTTCAGATACATTTGTGTATAACGCTCAATTAGAAAAACCAGAATGGCTCAATTGCTCACTGCAAATTGTGTATATGGATTAACCGTGATTTTCTATATGCTCACTTAGTTTTGCAATTCGTTCGCTCATGCCCTCGATAATACGGTCTTTAATTTTTTCACGTATAACATTAGGTAAGCGAGTTAATGCTTCAGGGGTTATAGCGAGCACAATAGTGTCGCTTTTAGCACGGGCGCTCGTGCTTCTTTCTCTGTTACCAATAAACGCGCCTTCACCTATAAATTCACCCGGTTGTATAGTACCAAGCTCTAATAAATGATTATGCTTAAATACTAACAATGCACCGCTGAGTACAATGTATAAACGTTTGTCGTTATCAAATTGTTTAAATAAAAATTGCTGCTGACTCACTAAATAGAGCATACCGAACGATTCTAATAATATTTGGCGTTCGTTGAGGGTAAACTCTTTAAAAAAATGCAGTCTGTTTATAATTTCCAATTGTTTGAATAAGGGAATATGTTCAATTAACTTCATCAATAACTCAAATTTATTAATAGTTAACTAATGTTGCGCTCTTTTAACTTTCGGGTCAACGTGTTGCGACCCCAGCCAATTTTTATTGCGGCATCTTGTTTATGGCCAGAACAATTAGCGAGTGCGGTTTTTATTAAGCGAGTTTCTAATTGCGCTTGAATATCGGGCCAAATATTTTCTTTACCTTGCTTGAGCTCATTATTGAGCCACTGCTGAAATGCATCGAGCCAATCGCCTTCTTCCTGTGTTGGTGATGCATCAAGGATCTCAGGTGGTAAATCTTGTTCCGTAACCAATTCTCCAGGCGCCATGACAGTAAGCCATCGGCAGGTGTTTTCTAATTGGCGGACATTGCCAGGCCAGTTAAATAAACAAAGCTGCTCGGTCGCTTTCGAGCTAAGAATTTTACTTTCTACCTGTAAGTCTTTCGCGCTTTTGTGCAAAAAATGCTGTGATAAACGTTCAATATCTTCAGTGCGCTCTCGCAGAGCCGGCAAGCGTAAACGGACAACATTTAACCGATGGAATAAGTCATCTCTAAACTTACCTTGCTTGACTAAGTCTTCAAGGTTTTGATGTGTTGCTGCAATAATACGTACATCTACTTTTATACTCTGGTGTCCGCCAACACGATAAAATTCGCCATCTGCTAGTACGCGCAGTAATCGTGTTTGCACATCAAGTGGCATATCACCAATTTCATCTAAAAACAGTGTACCGCCATTAGCTTGTTCAAAACGGCCTTTACGTACACTATCGGCTCCCGTAAATGCGCCCTTTTCGTGGCCAAATAACTCTGACTCAACAAGTTCCTTTGGAATGGCTGCCATGTTGAGTGCAATAAACTGGTTTTCTTTTCGCGGGCTATGATTATGTAGGGCACTGGCGACGAGCTCTTTACCGGTGCCCGACTCTCCATTAATTAATACGCTCATGCTAGAAGCTGATAGTTTACCTATCGCTCTAAATACTTCTTGCATGGCGGGTGCTTCACCAATAATGTGCGCACTCTTTGGGGGAAGTTGTTTGCGTTTAGTTTTTTTCGTCGAGTTTGCTCTAAATGCACTTTCGACAAGGGCTACGGCATCATTCAAATCAAATGGCTTGGCTAAGTATTCAAATGCTCCTTTTTGAAAAGCATTAACAGCGGAATCTAAATCTGAGTGCGCGGTCATTATAATAACTGGCAACCCAGGGTTTTGCTCTGCTATTAGCTCAAGTAAAGCCATACCGTCCATACCAGGCATTCGCACATCAGATACTAAAACAGTTGGTTGACTAAATTTTAATGCATTTAGCACATCTTGCGCATTAGCAAAACTTTCAACATTAAATCCCGCACGGGTTAGCGCCTTTTCAAGTACAAAGCGAATTGAGGCGTCATCATCTACAAGCCAAACTGTTTTCATGCAAACTCCAAACATTAATCTGCGAAGGGCAGATAGATATTAAATTCAGTATGTCCAGGCCAGCTATCACATTCAATGTAACCACTGTGTTGATCTACAAGTGTTTGAGCAATCGAAAGTCCAAGTCCTGAGCCACCATCTTTGTTGGTGATCATGGGATAGAACAACGTTTCGCGTACACTGGGGTCAATGCCTGGACCGTTATCAGACACTTGAATCAACAAGGCTTTTTTAGGTGCTTTACCAGGACGGCGATGCTGGTGGTTTATACGCGTTTTTATTTTTATTTCACCGCCACCAATGAGCGCCTGCTGAGCATTACGGACAATGTTCAGTATTACTTGTTGTATTTTACTTTGATCAATATATACATCCGGAATGCTAGGGTCATAGTCCTTTACCAGCGTGATATTGGCACAGCTATCAAGCGTACTTAGTCTGACTACTGATTCTAGCGTTTGATGTATATTGCCATAAGATTTTTGCGGAAGCTGGTTTGGCCCTAACAGCCTATCTACCAATTCACACAATCGATCTGTTTGCTCAATTATAAGCTCAGCGCACTGATCTCTTTCCAGTTGATTAACTTCATATTGCAATAACTGCGCCGCTCCACGAATTCCACCTAAAGGATTTTTAATTTCGTGCGCTAAACCACGAATTAAATTACGCGCAGCTTGGTATTGATGCATTTGATTTGAGGCTTGGTCGTGCTTTATTTCATCATCAGTTTGGCGCCATTCAAACAAAATATAAAGCGTACCGTTAAATTTAATTTGCCGTGTGCTGACCGCTATTTTTGCATGGCGTGAATCGCTAAAAACCACGTCAGCTCTGTGTTGCTGGCAATCTACTCCATCAATAAGAGAGTATTGTTCAATACGTTTTAGATCAATCGAATGATAGTTAAATAGGCTATCAAAGGGTTGTTCTAGCAAACGCTTAGTGCCTAAGCCAAGTAGCTCGCTGGTACTGGTGTTGGCATACACAACGGTAAAATTTTTGTCGAGTAGCATGACTGCTGTTGTTTGGTTTTGCCAAATGGCATCGAGTAGCTCAGGGCTAAAATTTTTATTATCAATCATAGTTGCACCATTTTAGTGCGCAGATGTTTGCAGGCAAGTTATTTTATTAAAATGGACTGCTGCGCCTATGTATTACGGTTAAATTTAGTTACCAAGCGCTAAACCTTTTCTGCGCATAAAGAATATACAAGGCTCGCTTAGAGCAATAATTTTATTTTTATTATTAAAAAGTTTTAATTGTAGTGAGTGCTCGCCGCGTTGAACATTTTTAACAGCAAATGTTGAGTCATTGCTAGCAGGACCATTTGCTTTGCCATCAATAAAAAGCTGTATGGTAAAACCACTTTCAAATCGAGGTGTTATTTGACTAGTTACATAAACTGTTCCGGTATTTTCGTGAATTGTTTGGTTATGCTCAGGCGACGAAATAGTAATGTTGAACACTGTTTTTTGGGGTTGAGTTTGCTCGTTTAAAATATCGGTATTTGTTGCTGGCATAGTAAGATTTTGGCTGGTGAGTTTTACCTCTTTAGCGCCAGAGTGTGGGGTGTCTGAAAACACAAGTACGCCGTTTTTATCTTTCCAAACGTATATTTTTGTTTCACCTGCATAACAATAATCACTTAATCCTAAAGCAATTATTAGCAATAAAATATTGTTGTTCACCCAGCAACCCTGCATTTTCACGATAACTTAACTTTAGTGGAGATTGATTAAATTTACCATTAAAAAAGCCCGCTAAGCGGGCTTGAGAACACACATTTTTTAACAGCTAAATTAACAGCTGTAGTACATTTCGAACTCAACTGGGTGAGTTGTCATGTTAAGTTTTTCTACTTCTTTAGACTTAAGACCAATATAAGCATCAATTAAGTCATCAGTGAATACGCCACCTTGCGTTAAGAATTCACGATCTGCGCTAAGTGCATCAAGTGCTTCTTCAAGTGATGCTGCAACAGTTGGAATTTCTGCGGCTTCTTCAGCTGGTAAGTCGTATAAATCTTTATCCATTGCATCGCCAGGGTGGATCTTGTTTTTGATACCATCAAGGCCAGCCATAAGCATTGCAGAGAAAGCAAGGTATGGGTTAGCAGTTGGATCTGGGAAGCGTACTTCAATACGACGACCTTTTTCAGATGGAACTACTGGGATACGAATTGATGCTGAACGGTTACGTGCAGAGTAAGCAAGCATAACAGGCGCTTCAAAGCCTGGTACTAAACGTTTGTACGAGTTAGTAGAAGCATTTGCAAACGCATTGATTGCTTTTGCATGCTTGATAATACCGCCGATGTAGTAAAGTGCATCTTCAGAAAGGCCACCGTACTTGTCGCCTGCGAACAAGTTAACACCGTCTTTAGCTAAAGACTGGTGACAATGCATACCAGAACCGTTATCACCAACAACTGGCTTAGGCATAAACGTGGCTGTTTTACCGTATAAGTGAGCCATGTTGTGGATAACATATTTCATTTCTTGAATTTCATCCGCTTTTAATACCATAGTATTAAAGCGAGTAGCGATTTCGTTTTGACCTGCTGTTGCTACTTCGTGGTGATGTGCTTCAACTACTTGGCCCATCTCTTCTAACACTAGACACGTAGCTGAACGCCAATCTTGGAAATCGTCAACAGGTGCAACAGGAAAATAACCACCTTTAACACCAGGGCGGTGACCTGTGTTGCCATCAGCATATTCTTTATCTGAGTTCCAAGCTGCTTGCTTAGAATCAATTTTGTACATTGAACCCGACATATCTGATTTGTATTTAACATCGTCAAATACGAAAAACTCTGGCTCTGGACCAAACAATACCGTGTCGGCAATACCAGTCGAGCGCATATATTCTTCAGCGCGCTTAGCAACAGAACGCGGGTCGCGCTCATAACCTTGAAGTGTAGAAGGTTCAACTACATCACAACGGACAATTAGTGTTACTTCTTCTGTAAAAGGGTCTAACTTTATAGAATCTGCATCGGGTAATAACACCATGTCTGATTCGTTAATACCCTTCCAACCTGCAATTGAAGAGCCATCAAACATTTTGCCGTCTTCGAAAAAGTCTTCATCAACTTGATGATGAGGAATAGATACATGTTGTTCTTTACCCTTAGTGTCAGTAAAGCGTAAATCAATGAACTTAACGTCATTTTCTTTAATAAAATCTAAAACCGATTGTGACATGTGTCCTCCAATTATTGGATTTTGTTGTTGCTGCATAATTGCTTTGGCGTTTACTAAGCTGATTTTATGCCATTTTTATAACTATATGTTTATAAATTAAAAAAAATAAGTTGTTATAAAATACAGTGTAGTGGCGCACTGTTTTGGTGCGTAAAATATCCATTGTGGTGCAATATTTACACGGTGTGATTTGTTGATAATTTAAACGTTCGAAATTAGCATAACCTAAATGCAAAGGAGTACCAAAAATATCGATAAAATAGCCTAAATAGCTATTTTTCAAAAAATAATCGAAATTTAATTCATATAATTGTCATATATAAAACAGATACTTAGTAAAAGTATTGAGAAAGTTTTCAAATTTATATTGGATAAACTTTCATCCATGTCATTAATGAGGGATAATATGCGCCCTTTTAAATCCTATGCTGGGACATCTCGCGAAAGCGTGGATGAGTGCGTAGATCTTGCAGGATCATTGAGAATTTAATTTCTCTGAGTAAATATATGAGCATCGAAAAGTTAAGAAATATAGCGATTATCGCGCACGTTGACCACGGTAAAACAACTCTGGTTGACAAACTACTTGAGCAATCAGGTACATTAGAAACACGCGGCGGTAACGAAGAGCGCGTGATGGACTCAAACGACATTGAGAAAGAACGTGGTATTACCATTTTGGCTAAAAACACAGCCATTTCTTGGAACGACTACCATATCAATATCGTAGATACCCCAGGACACGCCGATTTCGGTGGTGAAGTTGAACGCGTACTTTCGATGGCTGACTCAGTATTATTACTTGTTGATGCTCAAGAAGGTCCAATGCCACAAACGCGTTTCGTTACGCAAAAAGCATTCGCGCAAGGCTTAAAGCCAATCGTCGTTATCAATAAAATTGATAAGCCAGGCGCTCGTCCAGATTGGGTTATGGATCAAATCTTTGATTTATTCGACAACCTTGGCGCAACTGACGAACAGTTAGACTTTAAAGTAATCTACGCTTCAGCTATTAACGGCTGGGCAACACTAGATTTAGACGAGCCATCAGACAACATGGAACCTATGTTCAAGATGATCGTTGAAGAAGTATCACCGCCGGATGCAGATCCTGAAGGTGACTTCCAAATGCAAATTTCTCAACTAGATTACAACTCTTATGTTGGTGTAGTTGGTATTGGTCGTATCAAACGTGGTTCTGTTGCTCCTAACCAACAAGTTACTATTATCAGTGCTGATGGCACTACACGTAATGGTAAAATTGGCGCAGTACAAAGCTACCTAGGTCTTGAACGTATCGAAACTGATAGAGCTTACGCTGGTAACATCGTAACTGTAACAGGTATTGGTGAGCTTAAGATTTCAGACACAGTTTGTTTCCCAGGAAACGTTGAAGCATTACCACCACTAAGTGTTGATGAGCCAACTGTAACAATGACATTCTCTGTAAATAACTCACCTTTCTGTGGTAAAGAAGGTAAGTTTGTAACGTCACGTAATATCCGTGAGCGTTTAGACAAAGAATTAGTACACAACGTAGCACTTCGCGTTGAAGATACTGCTAGCCCAGATAGCTTCCGTGTTTCTGGTCGTGGTGAATTACACCTAGGTATCTTAATCGAGAACATGCGTCGTGAAGGTTACGAGCTTTCAGTTTCTCGTCCAGAAGTTATCTTACGCACTGTAGATGGCGTTCTAGAAGAACCGTTTGAAACAGTAACTATTGACTGTCAAGACGAGCATCAGGGTTCTGTTATGGAACAAGTTGGCCTACGTAAAGGTGAACTTACTAACATGACGCCAGATGGCAAAGGCCGTATGCGTTTAGACTTCATGATCCCTAGCCGTGGTTTAATTGGTTTCCAAACTGATTTCATGACGCTTACTTCGGGTTCTGGTCTTATGTACCATACGTTCGATCATTACGGTCCTCACAAAGGTGGCGACATCGGTGTTCGTAAGAACGGCGTAATGATTGCAAACGCAACAGGTAAAGCACTTACTAACGCATTATTCAACTTACAAGAACGCGGCCGTTTATTCATCGGTCACGGTGTTGAAGTATACGAAGGTATGGTTATCGGTATTCATAACCGTGATAACGACCTTACAGTTAACGCCCTTAAAGGCAAGCAGTTAACTAACGTACGTGCATCTGGTACAGATGAAGCGCAAACGCTTTCTCCACACCTTAACTACTCACTTGAGCAAGCGCTTGAGTTCATCGATGATGACGAGCTAGTTGAAGTTACTCCACTAAATATTCGTATCCGTAAGAAACACCTTACTGAAAACGAACGTAAACGTGCGGGCCGTGCACCTAAAGCATAATCACCTTATTTAAATAAAGTGATTTTAAAAGCCGCTGTATTGAAAAATACAGCGGCTTTTTTGTGTATGGTGGTTAGTTGGATGAAATAGACTAAAAAGTTTGATTAAAGATATTTTTACTATTAAGAATCTTTAAGTAAAAAGCATAATGCATTTATTGGTATGCTTGGTGAAACGCTGTTATACCATTTTTCAAAATTGAACATGTTGGAAGTGAACTTGAAAGATATAGATATATACGAACTAGCAGGAAATGTACTTTCTTCTATAACTAGCGATCTAAATGAAAGTATTTATTCAGAGCTTAACGGCAAGCTATCGTTAGCGTGGAGTCCGGATCCAAGTGTGAACGCTTGGGCTAAATCTGAGGGAACTATCGATGAGCCCCCTATCCATAAAATATGTATTAACTACGAGCTTGTACGTCAATTATATAGAGATATTGAGGCTTTTTGTGAATATCTAGAAAGTGATCTTGATAAGGGGGCTTTCGACTTTTGGTTTCAAGATTTTGAGCAACCCATAGAAATGTTACCTTCAATATTTACTTCGGAAGCCCATAGAAAAAATACTTTCATAGCTGCGATTACTTGGGTTTTTTTTCATGAGTTGGGGCATTTGAAACAAGAGCATGGGTATATCCGAAGCAAATTCCTTAATTATCAAGTCGACTTGATAAGCGAGTGTAATATTGAAGATTCAAGACTGATAGAAGGCAAAGCTGCTGCAATTTATCATGTAACTGAAATGGCTGCTGACTTTGAAGCTGTAGACACATGTATTTCTGAGTTAATAAGGCATTTCTCTGGCGAAGATTTAAAGGCTGCAATTTACTTATTTGTATGTGGAGTCTCAAGTACGCTCTACCGATTTCATGGTGATAAGTCTCTTATATTGGATAATGTCCCTGGGGGAAGCCATCCAAATCCATTGACTAGGCTGGAAAATATTATTCCTCAAATATATGAGTTTCTGAGTATCTCGGATCTGCATCAACATATAGGGATTGTACTAGATCGTAAAAGGATACTAGGTATTTGTAATCAGGCTGCTACTGCTGCAGGCTTATTCTGGCTTCGTTGTAGAACAGAAAAACCTGAGATTCCAGATAATTACTTTTTAATGGGCAACTTAAATAGAGCTAATGGAAAAGAGTACCTGTGTAAAATAGTTGAAACTTGGGATGGTAATCCCCCCATTTTTAATGGAGGCTATCTGTAGAATTTCCGTTGTTTAACTTTTCCAGTTTTTGTATGGGTGTTATCCCACCTATGCCCATGTTAGGGCGTTCATTATTATAAGTCCATAAC
>NZ_JACJEM010000006.1:0-104540 GCF_014164085.1 Pseudoalteromonas sp. SG45-5
TCTAGGGACGATTAACTCTTTGTTGCTCGGTTTTTACTTAGCCCACTAGGTTACAAACCTCGCGCCGCGATTTAATCGCCCCTAGATTGAACAAATTTCAATCCACAAAGATCAACACGCCCTAATGCACAAAAGAGTTTGATTTGTTAAAGTTAAGCTCTTATCTTTTCTGCGAGCCACTTTGATGAAATTTCTGCTTAGTAGCGCCATTATTTTACTATGTTTAGCCGTTGCTAAGTTAATAATGCATATTATGGGCGGAAGCTTCCCCGCCCCATTATTAGCGATGGTTATTTTATTAGTTTTACTTTTATCAGGCCTCGTAAAAGAGCAGCACATAAAGCCCTGTGCAACGCCAATTCTAAACATTATGCCTATATTTTTTATTCCTGCTGGTGTTGGCTTTATTGAACACCTTGGGCTAATAAAATCACAATGGCCTTTTTTAGTGTCTATTATTATTTTTATTCCTCTCTCGTCGTTACTTTTAATAAGCAGTGTCATCGCTTACTTTAAAGGTCGAGAAAATAATGATTGAACAAGCAAAGCAAGCCCAAATGCTAGCACCCGATTTATGGTGGTTGAGTGTGCCTTTTATCATCGCACTATTTTTAACGTTAAGAGCTATAAATAAGGGCATAAAGCACAGCGTACTAAAGTCACTCACTAATCCGGTTTTTTTAAGCATTGCTATTATCGCTTTGCTATTAGTTAATCTAAATCTACCTTACACGCAGTTTGCCTCTCACAGTAAATTACTAAATTGGTTACTAGAGCCCGCGATTGTTGCTTTAGCCCTGCCTTTATATCAACAGTTTATTCATATACGTAAAAACTTATTATTAATAGTGCTTGCATGCAGCTTAGGTATTATTAACGCAACCTGTGTGGCGTTTGTTCTTAGCTTATTATTTGACGCTTCGGTTCAATTGAGCGCCTCGGTTGCCGCGCTAAGCGTTACAACACCAATTTCTCTTATTGTTACAGACTCATTGGGGGGCATTAGTTCGCTTGCTGCTGCTTTAGTTATTTTTATTGGCTTACTAGGGGCTTTATTTGCCATGATGTTGCTAAAATTTATAGGAATATATAATTATGAAGCACAAGGCGTAGCAATGGGAACCGCTTGTCATGCAATAGGCACCGCTGCAGCACTTGCAGAGCACCCAAAAATTGGGGCTTTTTCATCTGTCGCAATGGCATTAAGTGCACTACTAACCGCTGTAATAGTTCCCTTGCTGTATCCTTTTCTTGTTAACATTTTGCTATAGTTGGCAAATATAATATTGCCGTGTAAAGAGCCCACTATGATCAGCACCGAAATAGAGCAGTTTGAAAAATACTACACCATGCTTACCGAATACTTAGTGACCTACAGTATGCAAATTGTTGGCGCTGTTTTTATAGTACTGATTGGTTTGTGGTTAGCACAAAAACTTGCCAAAGTGGTTGCAAGCATAATGACGCGTCACAATGTTGACATCACCCTCACCAATTTTGTCAGTAGCGTTGTAAAAGTACTGTTAATTGTGATGGTTATAATTATCGCACTTGGCAAAATCGGTATAAGTGTTACTCCCTTTGTAGCGGCTATTGGTGCTGCATCTTTAGGGGCTGGTTTGGCGCTGCAAGGGATGTTATCTAACTATGGTGCTGGGCTTGCAATTATTGCCACACGCCCCTTTGTAGTGGGCGACACAATTGAAGTTAAAAATGTAAGCGGCCAAGTTAAAACCATTGAACTGGGTTACACCATTTTAATTAACGAAGAAAAAGTAGAAATTACCATTCCAAATAAACACATTGTAGGCGAAATACTGCATAACTCGTTTAGCTATTCATTAGTAAAAGGTGAAATCGACATTGCGTATAACGCGTGCTCCGACACCGCAATTAATCTCATTGAAAATGTTTTAAATGCAAATGAGTTAGTCGCTAAAAATCCTGACTCTCAAGTCGGTATTGAACGTTTTGCAGACAGTGGCGTTACCATTAGTTATCGCTATTGGGTGCCAACAACTAAAATTATTGAAACTAAACTCGCTATTAATGGCGGAGTTTATAAAGCGATTAATAGCGCTAATATAGAAATTCCGTTTCCGCAGCGCGTAATCACAATAAATAAAAGTGATTTTTAACGCACTATCACTTTTATAATCTTTAAAGGCTAACTTACCCGTTAGCTTTATATTTTATCGTCACACGCTTTATAAATTGCATACATTATTTATTTTTTTGTTTATTATATAGGAGTTAAGTAGTACAAACCGACACCATTTAGTTTCACCATATAATAATGAGTAATTATGAATCGTAGTCCATTTTACTTAGGCGAGTGGCAGATAACGCCCTTAGCCAACTCTATTCAGCGACTAGGTAAAACAAAGCAACTTGAGCCAAAAGCAATGGATGTGCTGCTACGACTTTGTCAGCAACAAGGTGATATCGTTACAAGTGATGAGTTACTTGATCATTGCTGGAAAAATATCGACGTTGGCGATAACCCACTCCATAAAACCATTACTCAACTCAGAAAAGCACTCGGCGATAAAGCCAGTGAGCCTCATTACATAGAAACTATCCGTAAACGTGGTTATCGCGTTATTGCAAAACTTGATTTTCCACTCACCGATGACATACCAAGCGCTAATAAAACTTGGCAAGGTGGCTCTCCCTTTTTAGGATTAAGCGCTTATAACCCAAGCGATACACATTTATTTTTTGGCCGCAATCAATCCATAGAAACGTTACTCGATAGAGTATCGAGCCAAATTAACTTTGGTCGCGCTTTTTGTTTAATACTCGGCCCAAGCGGTACAGGTAAATCATCACTTGTGAATGCCGGTATTTTACCAAAACTACTTGATGAGCGAGGCTATAACGGCATTGGGGTTGTTTCCTACACCCAGCTCGACTTTGCAGATGTACATCAAAATAGGCTTTTTTTAGATTTAGCCTGTGCTCTACTCGATTGGGATATAAACACTCACCCCGTATTTGAAGGATTAAGCGCACAAACACTGGCAGAGCAACTACAATTCGCAATCGATGACGTAATTAACGCCATACAAGCTGCACTAAGCAAAGCCGCTACGCAACTTAAAACACCGCAATTGTTTTTGTTTATAGACCGTTTGGAAGTACTACTCTCCTCGCCGCTATTTAGTAACGACACCCGAAGTCATTTTTTATCTGTTATTGAGCGTTTAGCGACCTCTAAAGCGGTGATTGTATTTAGTGCCTGTCGTAACGATTTTTACCCTTTAGTGGTTGAACAACCCAGCTTTATGGCGGGCAAAGCTCATGGTGCGCATTACGATTTAACACCACCAAATCGCCATGAACTACAACAAATTATTCGCTTGCCAGCCTTAACCGCTAATTTAACGTTTTCGCAAGACCCACACACCAAAACCCCGCTGGATGAAATACTTTGCGCCGATACCGCCAATAATCCAGATGCACTGCCCATGCTGCAATACACACTGCAAGAGCTGTATTTACAGCGCAGTGATAATAATGAGTTGTTACACAGTGTGTATGAAAAACTCGGTGGTATTGAGGGTGCCATTGGTAAAAAAGCCGAAGAGATATTTATAGGGCTTTCTCAAGCGCAACAACAGCAACTAAAAAGCGTGTTATCGCAATTAGTAACGCTAAACCCAGATGGTAAAACCATTACTAGCCGCGCAGCACGTTGGCAAACATTAAATAATAAAAGCCAAAAAGAATTTGTGCAGGCCATGGTAGAAAGCCGTTTATTTGTATCGCACTTACAAAATGGCGAAGCCTGTTTTAGCCTTGCCCACGAGGCGTTATTACGCCAATGGCCACGTGCAAAAAACTGGATCAGTGAACATAAAGAGGCCCTTGGCGTTAAAAGCCGCTTACAAAATCAAACTCAGCACTGGTTAGCCGAGCACAAAAGTGCCGCTTACCTGTTAGCGCCAGGTAAACCACTGCAAGAAGTTATTTCACTACTCGACGGTAACGTATTCAAGCTTGACGATAACGAACATGCACTCATTAAAAGCTCCATTAAAAGCACTAAAACTAAAACAAACATAAAACGTGGCACAATATTTTTACTCTGTTTACTCACATTTACCGCACTATTAATGAGCTTTAGCAGTTTTAAAGCGCAACAGCAGGCGCAGCAAAAGCGACTTGAAGCCGAAAGCTTGCTCGGTTTTATGGTCGGCGATTTTGCCGACAAATTACGCAGCGTAAAGCGTATGGACTTACTTGATGGCATTAGTAATAAAGCACTTGAGTATTTTACCAATCAAGTTGAGGAGCCAAGCTCGCTATTTAACTTTAACAGTCAACAAGCCGAGTTTAAAAGTCGCTTTCAATACGCACAAACCCTTGAGGCAATGGGTGAAGTGGCTTATTCACGGGGTAAAACCATTGAGGCCTTCACTGCCTTTGAAAACGCCCGCATTCGCCTTGAGGCATTATTAAAAATTCAGCCAAACAACTTAGAGCTACTCACCCTCGCCGGTGCCAATGCATTTTGGTTAGGCCAACTTAGTTATGATAAAAGTGATTACGCTGCCACTGAGCCATTATTTAAAAAGTACCACTCTTACAGTGAAATCATGTATTCATTAGCACCGAATGATTTTAACTCGATTATGGAGTTATCGTATTCACATAATTCGCTGGGGTCTTTGTATTTAAAGCAATTTAACTACACTGGCGCGAAACAACGCTTTACAGAGTCGCTTGCCCTTAAAAATAAAGCGCTTGAGCTTAAACCCAATAATAAAAACTTATTACGCGATAAAGCCGATACCATCAGCTGGCTGGCAAAAACAGAAGAAAGATTGGGTAATTTTAACGCAGCATTAACCATGTATGCAAATGCATCTAATGAGTTAAAAAGTTTATTAATTGAATACCCCGCTGATGCAAGTTTAGCAAGCAGTTTAGCTTATACATATATTCAACAAAGCTACCTCTTAAGCTATTTACCAAATAGACAACCTGCCTACAAAAAAGCGCAACAAGCTACTAACACAATTAATAACGCGCGATTGCAAGATCCAAAAAGTAAAGAAATTCAACGCTATTATTATCGCTTTTTAGTCCACCAACTAACTCTTTCAGGAGACAAAAAGATTGATAACCGAGTTAAAGACATTATCAATTTTATGAAAATGCAGGACTTTAAAAATAACTTTGCAATCAATACACAATTAAGTCTTATACAGTACTTTATTGATAGGCAGTTACCACAAAAAGCCCATGAGCTATTAAAAGCACTTGAGAACGATGTAAACTATCAACGGTACATAACGAATAAAGCAAAGAGTGATGATAATGTAGACTTTACAAACAAAAATTTACTTGAAGCTAAATTAACTGAAAATAAATTACAGCAAGAGCAACTCTGCTTAAATGCACTTAATGCGATCATTCAAACAGTAAAAATAAACCAAAGCATTCATGTAACGCACCCACTAATGCAAGCATACACTTGCTTGAACCGTGCAAACGAAATGCCCAAGACAAAAGCAAGCCTAGTAAAACTAGGCATTACTAATTTTACATTATGACTATGAATAAAAAAGGAAATAATATGAATAACACTCAAGAACAAATTCACTTTACAGTTAAGATTGTACTAGACAATGACGGCGAAGCTAACTTTACATACTCTATAAATGGCAAAGAAGTGACTGGCGGCGGAGTTGTAAGAACCGAAACCGCGGGCATTTATAGTTTAGATGAAGCCACGTTTGCTAAGGGCTTTTTATTTACTGGCGCTACTATTACTGATGTCGATAAAGAAACACCTTGCGCTCAAGACTTCAGCTATGAAGTAAGCGATAACGGCCGCACAATTACTATTATCGATACCGATGAAAACCCTGGCACTGCCTGTTTAGTATTTAATGTTGAATGCAATGGCATAGCCTATAAAAGCGCCGATCCTCAAATTGAAAATAAAGACAAAAATTAATTTCTAAATTGCACAGGGCTGGTTTATTCCT
The DNA here is from genome assembly GCF_014164085.1 of Pseudoalteromonas sp. SG45-5. Lineage (NCBI taxonomy): Bacteria > Pseudomonadati > Pseudomonadota > Gammaproteobacteria > Alteromonadales > Pseudoalteromonadaceae > Pseudoalteromonas > Pseudoalteromonas sp. SG45-5. The sequence continues at coordinate 6,000 of NZ_JACJEM010000006.1, forward strand.
GTGTAATTTTTACAAGCCAAACACTTTAACGCTAACACATACCAAGCAGCATTATTAATAACCATCCCTTATTACTAATCTATAATAAAAACCTCAACTTTCAATTGCTTAATAATTTAATATACGAAACAATCTAATAACAAATTGATTTATATATCAAAAACATAAAAATAAGGATTGTATTATTTATGTATATTAAAAAAACCCTGCTAAGTTGCTGCCTACTTGGTGCATTTAGCAGCCTCGCTGCGGATCACTTAACCAATAGCGACCCTCTTACACCTTACCAATGGCATTTAAATAACATCGGCCACAATGGTCTTACTACAAACACGGTTGCTGGCGAAGATTTAAATTTACTCAATACTGATATGCAAGGTATTAAAGGGGATGGCGTTACTGTTACTGTAATAGACAGCGGGATCGAACTTAGTCACCCTGATTTAGTCAACAATGTCGCTACAGGCTCACTTAATTTGTTAACCGGCACTGCAACACCAACCGATAACACCGGTCATGGTACGGCAGTGGCTGGTATTATCGCCGCACAAGCAAATAATAATATTGGCGGTCGTGGTGTTGCACCTAATGCAGACCTTGTTGGGTTTAATTACCTTGATGCGCAAACAATGAGTAATTGGCTACAATCGCATGGTATGCCATTAACGGGCTCTGCAAACTCTCGCGTTTACAATCAAAGCTACAGCAGTAAACCAGCATTATTTAAAAACGTTGATGCAGATGAGCACACTCTTAGCCTGCAATTAAAAGAGCGCGTAATGCAGCAAGTAAGCTTAAACAGTAACAACGGCTTAGGTGCATTATTTGTAAAGTCAGCGGGTAACGCGTTTTACCAATACACTACTTTTTTTGGCGATACGCCATTTCAAGTATTTCCGTATGAGCAGCAACAACCATTTAATAACGCGGGCTTGCCATTTCATAACGCTAATTTAAGTACCGATAACGCTAGTTTTTGGAATATGCTGGTGTCGGCCTACAACGCAAACGGTAAATTAGCATCGTATTCTTCTGTTGGCGCTAATGTATTTTTAACCGCACCCGGTGGTGAAAACGCTCAAAGCCAAGCAGGTATTGTTACCACAGATATGAGTGGCTGCGCTGCCGGGTTTAATACCATTAACAGCACAATAGATATCCTCCTGCAAAACACCGGATTAGATAGCCACTGCGATGCTACCGCTGCCATGTATGGCACTTCTGCGGCAGCAGCCAATACATCGGGCGTAATAGCGCTTGTTATGTCGGCTAACCCGCAACTTGATGCCAGAACCATTAAACATACCCTCGCCACTACAGCACGTAAACTCGATGGTAACAATGCAGGTGTTGATATTAATTTTACAGATGCAAATGGTGATGTAGTCAGCTACAACGCCATTCCTGGTTGGCAACAAAATGCGGCAGGATACAACGTTCATCCCTTTTATGGCTTAGGCGCAATTGATGTTGACGCTGCTGTTGCAATGGCTCAACAAACTACTGCGTTATTACCCACATTACAGGTATCTGATTGGCATACCGCTAACACAGAGCTAACAATACCCGATGCTAACGTAAACGGTGTGCAAGATACGCTAGCAATCACTGATAATCTAACCATTGAAGCTGTACAGTTAAAGCTATCGATTGATCATACCCGTATGCGTGACCTAGCCGTTGAGCTTATTTCACCATCAGGAACTCGCAGTGTGCTATTAAGCCCACGCACAGGGTTAATAAATGCAACCGGTATCCCCGTACAAAACGCTCTATTATTGAGCCAACATTTTTATGGCGAATCGGCGGCTGGACAATGGCAAATTCGCTTAATTGATACCGACAATGGCACTAGCCAAACCCTACTTTACAATGAGCAAGCAGGCTTACTCAGCATGAACGACACTAATAATAGTGTAGATGGCACTGTGTTATCTTGGTCTTTGCGTTTTTACGGCCACTAATAAAGGAATTTTTATGAAAACAAATACAGTTATTTTAGTACTCACTTTTATTGTAAGTACTCTTTCATTGGCGCAAGCACAAACTAAAAACACAGCTGTAAAACCAGGCGCTGCAATTATCGCCAGCTTAACTAGTCAAGCCAATAACGCAAATAGCTTACAGCTTGGAGATATTATAACTGATAGCCAAAGCGGTAATGGCCTAAAGCTCACCGGCGAAGTGTTACTGCAATTAACAACGCAAGCCGACTTTAGCCAACTGGCAACCCGTTATAACTTACAGCTAAAACACCGCGTAGGCGATATTGTTGTTGTAATCACAGCCACTAATAATATTCAGCAGCTAGTGCAACAATTAACGCAAGAACCCACAATAAAACAAGCAAGCTTTGATCTAAGTGAGCTAGGCTTAAGCGCCGATCCTCAAGTTATCAATGAAGAAGAAAACTAATTAACAACGTTTAATCATTGATTTTTAAATTGCACAGGCCTGATTTATTCCTGTGCAGTTTTTTATAAGCTAACCACTTTTTTGCAAATCACTCTTTTAAATATTATGAAAACTGAGTAAAGGCACCGCTAAAAAATAAAAATAAAATCAATCAGTTAAATAAGAAGATTACCGAAAGGTTTAAAACACTTAAATTCAATAAACTACTAGACATCAAATTTCATTAAAATAAAAATGAGCAAGCACAATGTCTAATAATAATGAAAACCATAGCAAACAAAATGCAGACTCAGGTGTGTCGGCATTAATGAATCGCATTTCTAATACATTTAACAATGAAAAAATAAGCGCCATTATTAATGTCACCAATGTTATGGCCGATGCTATTTTTATTGTTAACGCACAAGGTGTTTTTGAATCGGTAAACCCAATTGCTGCTAAATATTTTAATGTACCCGCTGACTCCCTAATAGGCAAAAAGTGGCAATACTTTTTACAAGAACAATATCGCGACGATTATGAGTATATGTTTAACAGTTGGAACAACAACTACCAAACGCCACTTAATCATGGCCCAAAAGAAGTAAAAGTAATTAAAGCAAATGGAAACTTTTTAGATGTAGAGCTTTCAATCTCCTGCCTACCAACAGCCATTACTGGCAATACCCCTTTGTTTATTTGCATCATGCACGACATTTCCAAACACGTAAAAAAATACAAAGAACTTGAAGCGTTAGCTAAGCTCGATCATTTAACGGGGGTGGCTAATCGCTGTACTCTTGAAAAAACAATGATTAAAAACTGGCAAGAGTGCTTAACTAATAAGCAGCCTTTGAGCTTTATATTAATAGATATTGATTTTTTCAAACAATTTAATGATAGCTTTGGTCATGTAAAAGGCGATAAATGTTTGCAGATAGTCGCAAGAACAATTGAAAACTGTTTACCATCAAATGAGTGCTTAGTTGCCCGCTATGGTGGAGAGGAGTTTGCTGTTGTACTTCCTCGCGCTCACATTTCAAATGCCGAAATGATTGCGAAACGTATTCAAGAAAAAATACTCAACATTAACTTTAGAGACATAGGTTTGCCCGCTAACGTAAAAATAAGCGTGAGCCAAGGGCTCGCATGCGAATACGGCGTGCAGTACAGAACATCGGAAGCATTAATTTGTGCAGCGGATACCGCTCTATACAGAGCTAAATCTGAGGGGCGAAACAAACTATGTATTATATAAACACTTATATAATACATAGATGTTTAGCTCTTTAGTTACTTAACCTGAGCTCTGGTTAAGAGATTTTCAATGAAAACAAGGCGAATTTACGCGTCAATAGCGGGCCGATTGCAAGTAAATTCAACGCAGTTAGCGCTGAAAATAGCTGCTCGAGATAGATTTATTATCCAGAATTCAGGTTAATTAGTTTTACGTTCGCTAACTCTGTTTTGTAGGTTCAACCACATCGCTTGCGGCGAGTTTAGGTGCACTCATTCCTTTGAGTAATCGGCCAAATATATCAGCGCCAGTGATAATCCGTTTTTCATCGCTCCACACTAATACAACGTCGTGATCAATGGCACCATCAAACGACTTATCGAGTGAATGGTTGGCGCGTATTTTTAAAATCACTTCACTTAAACGCATTGTTTCGTCGGCAACAATAATAGGTCTATGGCAGTAATGATACGGGTCGAACGTATCTGGTTCAAACAAGGCTGAACGTAAAAAACCATCCGCATCAACAACCAATAAAGGCCAACCATCTTCATTGGTGATTATCACCCAGTTGTAACCCGATTTATGTAATTTACGTAAAAACTCGTTATCGGCCGTTAATGTAAGCTCAGGAAATATTGGTAAATCCAGCTTTGTTGGCAACGCTATGATGGAGTCGGGATCAATCACTTCCCCTTCTTTAGTGACACTTATTTCATCTAAACTAAAAAAGTTAAGTGCGCCTATGCCCTCAACATGCTGAACATCGGCCTCTTCTGCTTCAATATGTTTACGAATAATGCCTCTAAGCTCGCTTTCAGCAAAGTAGGTAATACCCTCTTTACCCAGCCATGCATCCAAAATTAAAGCCGTTGGTTTTGCCACAACATAAAATAATATTTGATAAAATTTAATAAGTGGCGAAAGCAAGCTCGCCATTTTAAGTGCATTACGCGAAAAGTAAGCTTGTGGTGTTATTTCACCAATAATGGTGATGGCTATTGTTGAGAATAAAAACGAACTTGCCCCCATTAATACCGAGTCAGACAGTAGCGTAAGCAGTACGTTAATACCCACGTTACCCCATAAAATAGTCGATAATAAAAAGTTTGAATCGTTTCGCAGCGCCATCACTTTAATTGCTGCCGCATTGCCTTTTGTACTTTCCATTTCAAGCTGCAATCTACTTAACGAAAAAAACGCTAAGTTTAAGCCTGAAAATATAGCCGACTGTGAAATACACAGCGCTATTGCACACCAAATCATGACTTCAAAGGTCATTATAGTTTCCTGTAAAAAAGGTTATAGCAGTAATAAACTACCTAAACCTAAAAAGGTAACAAATCCAACAATATCGGTCACGGTCGTTAATATAACCGAGCCAGATAACGCAGGATCTATTTTCATTTTGTCTAAAATAGACGGAATAACAACACCCGCTAGCGACGCTGCAACTAGGTTTAATAATATTGCGACCGTAATCGTAATACTGAGCATAATATCGCTAAACCATAAATAAGTAAGTGCGCCAATAACAAATGCCCATACCAATCCGTTTACAGCCCCCACTCGCAGCTCTTTTTTAAGTAACGCTTTGCGGTTGGAGTCGGTAACCTGACCCAGTGCTAAGCCGCGCACAATAACGGTCAATGTTTGGCTACCTGCAATCCCTCCCATCGAAGCCACCACAGGCATTAACACAGCTAGCGCAACAACTTGCTCGATTGTTGCGCCAAATAAACCAATAAACCACGATGCTAAAAATGCAGTTGCTAAGTTGATACCTAACCAAATACCTCGGTTTTTAGCACTTTTTCGTACGCTGGCAAACAAATCTTCGTCCTCGCGAAGACCACCGGCTTTTGCCGCCGCTTCGTCGGCTATTTCTTGGCGTAACTCATACGCCGAGGCAATGGTTAATCGCCCGAGCAATTTATTGTCGGCATTAACTACCGGCAGTGCCATTTTTTCACTGTGGATCACCACTTCTGCCGCTTCATATAAGTCATCATCGGCATGTAACGATGAAAAGTCATGATTTGCCAGTGCCATTAGGTTGTCGCCATCATTTGCTTTAATTAAATCATTAACCGCTACTTCGCCTATTAAACTGCCTTTACGGCTTACTAAATAAATAACTTCGCTGTACTGTGGTAAGCCTTTATGTAGCAGCTTTTTAGCCCCCCCTGCAGTTAACTTTTCTGACACTTTTAAAAAGTCAAAACCCAACCAGTGACCCAATTGCTCTGGCGGGTATTGCTGCGCCAAATCATACTGCTTAGTTTGAGCTTCATCGAGTTGCCTTTTAGCGTATTCAACAAAGCGTTCAGGAATAACTTCTTCAAGCTCAAGTAGCTCTTCTACATTCACTTCATCAAGGAGCTTAAATGCGTAACTATCATCAAGTGTTTGCAGTAACCATAAACAGCTGTCTTCACTTAAGTTAACAAAAATTTCGTGTTGTGTGTCTTCATCTAATAATTGCCAAATTTCAAGGCGCTGTTCTTTTGGAATTGCTTCAAAAAGCAAAGATAAATGCTCGGTCGAAAGCGTTAGCTGGGCATCAGCCAATAATTTATTTTTGCGCTCTGTTGTATCACACTGCAACAAATCATTAATGAGTTGTGGAAGCTGGTCTACCGGATACTCAATCATGTTAAAGCCTTAAAAAATCATTATGTTATGTAAAGAGTGTACCTTAGCTGTAAATAAATGCTGATTAAATTTACGGGCGTAATACCAGTTCATTAAAATGTTGAGCATTTTAGCGAGCTACATGTCTTATATATTTGATGCGATTGATAAAAGTTGGCACCTAATTTTTGCGCATTGTATGTGTAAAAATTCAAGAGCACTAATGTTTATTTTAAATTTATAAAAAAGCAGAATAATGGCTTATATTCTCAAAAGTTATAGTACTAAAAAGTAACAAAAACGGGGGATTCAAGGTGAAATTAATACGTCATAAACAAGATACTGCCCATGACTAATAGAGCAAATAAAAGCCGTAACATTTTCTGTTACGGCTAAAGTAAAAACACGGATATACAAAAAGCGTTAAATTTTAAATTGTCCAACTAAACTTTCTAAATTTTCACCGCGTCCAGCTAAATGCTCACTTATTGAAGAGGTTGTTTTGCTCGATAGTGTAAGCTCATTCACTATTTCTTGAATGGCAGATACATTACGATTTATCTCTTCTGTTACACTGCTTTGCTGTGTAGCAGCTGTCGCAATTTGTGTACTCATATCATTAATTGTAGTTACCGAGATGGTCACTGCAGCTAAACTGTCTGAAATAGCCCGAGATGATTCAACCGAACGATTACAGCTCTGTTGGCTTGCTTGCATTCCATTAACCGCAGCCGTTACTAAATTATGTAATTCGCTAAGCATTTCACTAATTTCTAAGGTACTTGCTTGTGTACGACTTGCTAAGCTTCTCACTTCATCTGCTACGACGGCAAAGCCTCGGCCTTGTTCGCCTGCACGAGCTGCTTCAATAGCTGCATTAAGTGCTAACAAGTTAGTTTGCTCTGCAATTGAGCCTATTACACTCAATACACTATTAATTTTTTTAGATTGTTCGCTTAGTGAGTCCACCTGCTGAGCGGCTGTATTTATTTCACTCATTAATGTTGATACCTCACTAAGCGAAATATCAACGCATTCTTGTGCTTTTGCCACTTCTTGGGTTGCAGCTTGAGTTGATTGGGCAACTTGAGTGGTATTTTGTGCTACCTCATGTGATGTTGCCGACATTTCTGTAATAGCTGTCGCCACTTGATCTGTTTCATGATTATGATTAAGTAGTTTGCTTTCAATTAACTGGGTTTGCGTATTAATATCGCCAGAGGCTGTTTTAACATCGTGCGTTACATCCACAACGTTTGCAATAATACCATGCAGCTTACTCACAAATACATTAAACGCTTCACCCAACAGACCAATTTCATCATGTGTTTGCACCTCTAAACGCTTGGTTAAATCGCCTTCGCCTTTAGCTATATCATCAAGATTTTGCACCATACTTTCGATTGGCTTAATCATAGTGTTTGCCGCAATAAGTGCGCACACAACCGTTAATACCACCCAAAATAATGCAATTAATAATAAGGTTTTTATCTTGTCATTTATATGCGTTTGCATTGCCGTTTGGTATTTTTCTAATTCAGCGTCTATATCATCCATGTAGGCACCTGTACCAATCATCCAATTGGTATTTGGTATCATATCGGCATAACCCATTTTTTCCACCAAGCCAGTGGTGTTTGGTTTTTGAAAGTGGTAATTGAATGCACCACCTCCTTTATTTGCTTGCTCGAGCAAACCAACAATAATTTTTTTGCCATTTGGATCTGTCATTGCTATTTTATTTTGCCCTTCAATAGCACTGCCAAGTAACGCATGAAATACACTAACGCCATCAGTGTCGTAAATAAAAAAATAGCCACCTTGCCCAAATGTGATATCTCGTAATGCCTTTTTAGCATCCTGCTCAGTACCTTGTGATAACTGATAGTTGACAATTTTACTGGCAATTTCAACCTCAGTTTTTAATAGATTTTTTTTATCTTCAATAAGCTTAACTTTAAACGAATCAAAATTTTGCTGCTGATTTTTAGACTCTAAGTAGTAAGAGCTCAGCATTAAGCTAATTAACAGCAGCATAAGCGGTACGATAGCAAGTAGTATTAATTTGTTTTTTAAGCTTAAATTACTCATAACTTCTCCAAAACATAACGACGGCCAATTTAAACAATGGCTGAATAAGCTCATCAGCTTTTCTAAAAGCCTAATAGTTATAAAAGTATAGTTACTTAAGCTGTAATAGTGACTTTAAAATATAAATATTGCTGATAAGTAAAGATAAATACGCCCAAATTTATTTGCACGCAGTGTAGTTGTTGTATAGCCGTATTGATATATTTGCTATTTAGACCTTAGTCTCATAATTCATAAATTAAATTTAAAAGCATAAATAAGGAAGATGATAAAACCGACCTTTAAAAGACTTATAACCTGCAGGTTATTGATATACTATAAAAGTTCGGCAAAGCAAGTTCACCCAGTAAGCTTATTTACACCCATACACGCTATTTAAAAGGAGCATTCAATGGCTTTTGATTATGGATCGATTGATCTTGGACTAAAAAACCCCTTCAAACTTGAAGGTAAAATAACCGCAGCTAGAGGGCTTATCGAATCTGTAGCCGGTATTAGCTTACTCGTTATTGCAGCAGGTTCTGTAAAAGAAGATACAACCGCAGGTTGGATTTTAATGATATTTGGCATGCTTATTTTAGCACTGGGCATTCGCTCCCTATCATCTGGGATTTATGCAACGCTTAAGTATTTTGTAGGCAGAAATCACCCCACATCACTGGCTTACAATTATAGTAAATCACAAACATCGACCGCCCAAGAAGAACAAAAAGACGTTGCGTATACCGCACAGTCACTCGAAGAAATGCTTGCTGGTCGTAAAAATAGTACATTTAAAGAGCCGAATGGATTTTTGTCTCGTTTACTTCACAGCTTAATACCTAAGCTATTATTTTTACCTTACCCTATTCGTAATGTTGCCCAGCGTTTATTTGGCTCGTGGGTCAGCACCTTTGTTGCACTTATTGCATACGGACTTGTGGCGTTTGTTTCTTTATCTGGTTTTACCGGTGAAGCTGGCGAATTAGCATTTCCTGTTTACAGTGCCATATTGATGTTTTATGTACTTTTTTCATGGCGCTCTTCTGGCAAACCTATTTCTCGCGATGCTGAAAAGAACATTGAAGCTTTGGGTACTGGTGCACTCGCAAAAATTATTTCTTTATCTTTTATTTTACCAATCGCTATTGGCCTTTCTATGTCGTGGCTAATGAAAGAGCAGCGTATTAGTAAGCAACAAATAGATAACTGGCTTGAACAATTACCAAGCCTTCATGCTGGAATGTATTTAATTGCCATTATTGTTTTAGCTACATTAAGCTGCGCCCTTGTTTTTATCATGATTAAAGCACGTTTAAATTCAGTTACGCCGTCTGCTGAAGTATCTGAGCTGCGCGAAAACTGGCAAGAGTCTGTTCATCCTGACGAGATTTTTATAAACCTTGATAACTTGGTTATGGCTAATCGTCGTTATAAAGAAGTACCAAACAGAGTTTATCGAGAATTAGACCCTAAGTTGCAAGAGCAAATAGAAGGTAAAGGTGGCTTTAAAGGTGAAATGATCCAAGAAATTCAGCCTAAACTTTACTCTACGGATTTAGGTAAAAACTTCACTCTGGCGAGATTACTTGCTCTAGTAAGTGGCAACTTACTTTATATTATTGCATTGGTGTTTACTGTATTTTTAGCGTATTCATTTATTAATGTTTATCAGTACATTGACGCTGCGAATATCAGTAGCTTTAAACAAGCATTTAATAACCAACATATTATTCAATTTAGTGAGCTATTAATGACAAGCTTTCACTTATTGTTAATTGGTATGCTTATTAAAGCATTCGCGCAATTACTAACAAACACGGCTCATCTATTTTTTGCCGAAATGCAATTTGAATCGCTACTTGTGTATTTTAAATGTGAAGGTACATTCACCGAGTCTAAAATATCAACGGGTACTGGTATTCACGATAGTACCCGCTCAGAAAACACCTTAGTACGCAGCAGCATAACGCCTTGGATTATTGTTTCTCGTGTTATTTCGACAACGTTTGCTGCAACAGGGATGAAAAACCTTGAGCATCCTCGCCATATTATGGAAATGCATAAAGACGAAGGGCAATTACAAGCAATCAAAAAAGATGTTATTGCATTCTTAAAAGACCGCGAGTCTATTGCGTCAATTACCAGTGAGCGTGATTTAGGGAACGCGTCACAAATACATCAATTAAATCAACAAACCCGCGCTATGCCAACTCAGCAAGCTATCACGAAAGATGACGAAGAAGCTGCAGGTTACCTCAGACAAGAAGAAAATCTATCTGGCGAACCGAAAGCCTAATTAGACGTTATTAATAATTGCCACCTTGTAAATAAGGTGGCATTTTTTTATGCCCCAATTAACTTTATTACCTCTTTTATACTCAACAACATGATTAATACTGTATTAGTGCACAAAGCCCTTGCTTTATACGCTAAAACACAAATAATGAAATATTAATCACTGGGTAAGAATGAGGAAAATGAGCTATATATTAACCACCCAATGTGCTGATGATGTAGGCTTAATCGCTAAAATCACAGGACTTTGTCATAAAAATAATTTAAATATTACACGCAATAACGAATTTGTAGATAAAGACGCACAACGATTTTTTATGCGTACAGAGCTTACAGGTGAGCCGCAAAGTGACTTTTTAGAGCAGCTACGTTCGCTATTACCTCAAGGCGCTAAACTTGCACTGCACAATGATGCAAAAACTAAAGTGGTATTACTTGCCACCAAAGAAGCACATTGTTTAGGTGGCATGTTATTAAAGCAGTTTGAGCAAACACTTAATATTGAAGTACTCGCCGTCATTGCTAACTACGCTGATTTAGAACCGCTCGTAAAAGGGTTTAACGTGCCGTTTCATGTTATATCGCATGAAGGACTCACTCGCAGCGAGCACGATAAAAAAGTAGCTGATTTAATTGCCAGCTACAACCCTGACATTATTGGTCTTGCCAAATACATGCGTATTTTAAGCCCTGAATTTGTGGGTCGATTTGATGGTAAAATCATTAATATTCATCACTCGTTTTTACCTGCATTTATTGGTGCTAAACCTTACCACCAAGCATTTGAACGTGGTGTAAAAATTATTGGTGCAACGGCCCACTTTGTAAATAATGAGCTTGATGAAGGGCCTATTATTTTGCAAGACGTTACCCATGTTACACATGCTAACACCGCAGAAATGATGGCTAAAATAGGTAAAGACGTCGAAAAAACCGTTTTTTGTAAAGCGCTACAATTAGCCTCTGAACATAAACTATTTATTAATGGCAATAAAACCGTCGTATTTAGCTAAAAGTTAGTACGCATAAAAAAGCCAGCTTAGCTGGCTTTTTAATTATTACAGATTAACTAACGTACACGCTAATTTTTTAAGGCGTGTAATATGTAGGTGATTCTGGCCCTACAGGCATTCCCAATAAGAACACCCAAACATAAAATAGAATAACCCAGCCTACAAAAAACACCATGCTGTACGGTAACATTGTGGCAACCAACGTTCCTATACCCATATCTTTTTTATATTTAACTGCAACGGCTAATATCAAACCAAAATAACTCATCATTGGTGTTATTAAATTGGTCACTGAATCACCAATACGATAAGCCGCTTGAATCGTCTCTGGCGCATAGCCAATTAACATTAACATAGGCACAAATATAGGCGCGGTAATCGCCCATTGCGCTGAAGATGAGCCTAAACTTAAATTAACTAAGGCACACATTAAAATAAACAGTATAAATACCTCAGGGCCTGTTAGGTTAAGTGCCTGTAATAATGCAGCACCGTTAATAGCTAAAATAGTACCTAAATTAGTCCACTTGAAAAAGGCAACAAACTGCGCTGCAAAAAATACCAGTACAATATAAAGTCCCATAGAACTCATACTTTTGCTCATGGCATTTATTACATCCTTATCGTTTTTCATGGTGCCTACAACACGCCCATATACAAAACCAGGAATACTAAATGTCACAAAAATAATAACCACAATACCTTTTAAAAAAGGCGAACCAGCAACCTCTCCCGTATCTGGGTTTCGTAAAATGCCGTCGCTTGGAATAATAGTCCATGCAAGTAATAATGAAACAACTAATAACGATACACCTGCCCATTTTAAACCTGACTTTTCTTGTTTCGTCAGTCTATCAATGCTGTTTTGTGATAAATCGATACTCGCTTCATCTGGGTTGTATTTACCTAAGCGTGGCTCTACTATTTTTTCGGTTACAAGAGTACCCAAAATGGCAATTAAAAAAACCGATATCATCATGAAATACCAGTTTGCCTCAGCGCCTACCACATACGTAGGGTCAATCATTTGCGCAGCGGGTGTTGTAATACCTGCCAATAATGGATCGATAGTACCCAATAATAAGTTAGCGCTATATCCGCCCGACACACCAGCAAATGCAGCTGCCAATCCAGCGAGAGGATGACGTCCTAAACTATGAAATATCATTGCTGCAAGCGGGATCAGTACAACATAACCAAGCTCAGCGGCGGTGTTAGACATAATAGCGGCAAATACCACCATAAACGTCACTAAACGCTTAGATGCGCCCATCACCATGCCTCGCATCGCAGCAGAAAGTAAACCTGAATGCTCTGCAACACTCACACCTAGCAATGCAACAAGCACTGTGCCAAGTGGTGCAAAGCCAGTAAAGTTAGTGACAAGTCCTGTCATGATCCGCTGTAATCCCTCAGCACTCAATAAACTAACCACTTCAATAACGCCATCAGGAGCGCGCCCTGATGCACCTTCTGGGCGAGGATCTATTGCACTTAGGCCATACCAATCAGCAATACCGCTAAATACAACAATTGCGACTGCAAATATTGCAAATAAAGTAATGGGGTGTGGCAGCATGTTTCCTAAAAATTCAACAGTGGCTAAAAATCGATTAAATAGGCCCTTGTTATTTGGGTTATTACTAGATGAGTGTGTGGAGTCTGTCATACTCTGCTCTTAAAGTTACAAAATTGCCGTAACCTAGCATTTTTTGTAAATTAGATCATGTATAAAAGGTGAATAGCTTGTGAGGAAGGTTAAAATAGCCAAAGGTAAACAGAGCCGTAATACCAATTGTTAATACCTTATTGTAGCGCCAAAGAAACAGCTCGCTAAAATAATCATATTTTGAATGCAATTGGCACAAAAGCTCTCTTTAGTTTCCGATTTTTTATGACTGCTCAATAGGCTCTAATTGCAATTTAGCGGCAATAAGTACAGCTTGCGTGCGGTTGTATACGCCAAGTTTTCTAAATATAGCAGTGATGTGCGCTTTGATGGTTGCTTCAGAGATGTGAAGCTCGTAAGCAATTTGCTTATTAAGTAAGCCTTCGTGTAAATACTGTAAAACACGATACTGCTGTGGTGTAAGCGAGGCGACTTGCGCAGCAATTTCTCGGTCTTCACCTTCAATCTCGGCTACTTTATTTTTTAGCTCTACCGGCAACCATGTATCGCCTTCAAGTATTTGATTAATTGCGCTGGCAATATCATCTGAGGTGGATGATTTAGGAATAAACCCCATTGCACCATAACCCATTACTTTAGAGACGATATTGGCATCTTCGCTACCTGAAACAACAGCAATAGGTAAGCTTGGATATTCTTCGCGAATACGGATTAGGCCATACAAATCGCCATTTCCTGGCATATGAAGGTCTAGCAGTAATATATCAAGATCTTCTTGTTCGCTTAACACCTGCAATGTGCTGTCAAAATCTGATGATTCAAAAACGTCTAAATCTGCAAATTTTGCGCTCAGTGCGCCCTTTAGTGCTTCACGAAATAACGGGTGATCGTCCGCTATTAAAAACTGACTCATGGTTCACTCCTAAAAAATTCGGCTGTTACTTATCACTAAGCAACAGCCGATATACTACGTTTAGAATCAACTTGTAATCAAGTTTTTAACGCATATTTAACGATTTAATCGATTTTCGATAAGCTCATCCACGACTGATGGATCAGCAAGTGTTGATGTGTCACCAAGCTGTTGGTGCTCATTTGCTGCAATTTTACGTAAAATACGACGCATAATCTTACCTGAACGTGTTTTTGGTAAACCAGGTGACCACTGAATCATATCTGGAGACGCAATAGGACTGAGCTCTTTGCGAACCCAATTACGTACCTCTTTTGTTAGTTCTTCACTCACTATTACACCTTCATTAGGCGTAATATAAACATAAATCCCTTGGCCTTTAATATCGTGTGGATAGCCCACTACAGCAGCTTCAGCGACCGCTTCGTGTGATACCAATGCACTTTCAATTTCAGCTGTTCCTAAGCGATGTCCCGATACATTTAATACGTCATCAACGCGTCCTGTTATCCAGTAATAACCGTCCTCATCACGGCGACAACCGTCACCAGTAAAGTACACGCCTGGGTATGCACTAAAGTAAGTTTGTTCAAAGCGTTCATGATCGCCATACACAGTGCGTGCTTGCGATGGCCAGCTATCTAAAATAACTAAATTACCGTCAACTGCGCCTTCTAGTGTATTCCCTTCGGCATCAAATAATGCTGGCGCAATACCAAAAAATGGATGTGTTGCAGAGCCCGGCTTCGTATCGGTTGCACCAGGCAGCGGGGTTATCATAATACCGCCCGTTTCTGTTTGCCACCATGTATCAACAATCGGGCAATTCGATTTACCAATACTCTCATAATACCAAGTCCACGCTTCTGGATTTATTGGCTCACCGACCGATCCTAAAATACGTAAGCTGTCGCGATTTGATGAAGCGATTGGCTCGTCACCTTTAGCCATTAAGGCACGAATTGCAGTCGGTGCGGTATATAAAATAGTAACGCCATGTTTATCAACTACTTCACCCATTCGTCCAGCGGTTGGGTAGGTTGGCACACCTTCAAAAACAACTTGTGTACAGCCATTTACAAGTGGCCCGTATGCGATATAGCTGTGACCTGTGATCCAGCCCACATCAGCACTACACCAATAAACATCATCTTCTTGTAAATCAAATACGTATTCGTGAGTCATTGATGCATAAACTAGATAACCACCGGTTGTGTGTACAACACCTTTTGGCTGGCCCGTTGAGCCCGATGTATAGAGTATAAATAGTGGATCTTCAGCGTTCATTGGCTCAGGCGCGCATTGCGCTGGTAAATCAGCCACTAAATCATGCCACCAAATATCATGGTCGTGCCAATCAACTTCGCCACCCGTTAATTGATGCACAATAACGTGCTCAATCGTTGTAACTGAATCTTGCGCTACCGCTTCATCAACGTTTGCTTTTAATGGCACACAGTTGCCCGCGCGTCGCCCTTCATCGGAAGTAATAACAACTTTAGCGCCCGAATCTCTAATACGGTCTGCAATCGCTGATGGCGAAAAACCACCAAATACAACAGAATGAATAGCGCCAATACGTGCGCATGCCTGCATTGCGTAAATTGCCTGAGGTGTCATTGGCATGTAAATAGCTACACGGTCACCTTTTTGTACACCTAGCTTTTTTAAACCGTTCGCAAATTTAGCAACTTCATCGTGTAATTGCTGATAAGTAATATTCTCACTTTGAGATGGGTCATCACCTTCCCAAATAAGCGCTGTTTTATTTGCTTTGGTTTTTAGATGGCGATCAATGCAGTTATAAGAGGCATTAAGATAACCGTCTTCGTACCACTTAATACTAATATGGCCTTTATCGAATGATGTGTTTTTAACGATTGAATAAGGAGTCGACCAGTCAAGACGTTTACCATGCTCAGCCCAAAAGCTTTGAGGATCGTCAATTGATTGCTTGTAAAGCGTATCGTATTTATTTTTATCGATGAGTGTTGCGTCTTTAATGTGCGCAGGAACAGGATAGATACTTTGTGACATCTTCGTCTCCATTAAATTACTTGCCTTTGGCTCTTATCAAGGATTACTCAGCAGTGCTTTATTAAGTATTAGACCTTAGTTGTACATCCCTTCAAATTGCTAATATGTAGTTTATAATCTTACTGATTTCAATTTTTTACATAAAAAATACAAGACGTTAAATATAAGTGAATACATACTCGCTTGGCCTTAAACCTTAGTCTTATAGACCAATAGGTTATTGAGTAAATATTACACATACTCAACAGTAGCAAACACAAAAGTTAAATATATTTTTCTCTAGCCAGAAGTTTTCAGTGAAAACATAACGGATTTACATGTTAATAGCGGGCTGATTGCCAGTAAATTCAACGCAGTTAGCACTAAAAATAATGGCTTGAGATAGATTTATACCAACCTGCTTATATATGGGGTCTATTTAACGTTAAGAAAATTACGCTAGAACTAGGCAAAAATCTTTGTATTTAGTTGTTCTAAATAAAAAATTTTTAACGACGTTATAGTGCAATTTAATTCGTTAAATTGTTCAACGATTTATGCAGATTGGCATTGTTATCAAGAGTTCTGGTTATTGACTATAAGAACTTACTAAACCTCTTTTTATTAGCAAGTAATACTCGTAGCAAGTGTTATAAAAAAATTGTGAATAAAAAAGCAACAAACAACAAGTAGTCTAAATAAAGGACACTACAATGAAATTTACTCCATTAAAAACATTGGCTGCAAGCGCTGTTATCTGTGCACTTTCGAGCACAGCTTATGCGGCAACAGCAGCAAAAATTGGTGATACAGAATTTAACTACGGTGGATATATTAAACTCGACTCTATGTGGAGTGATTATTCAGCGGGTGCACCAGCAGGTTCAAATGTAGGACGTGATTTTTACGTTCCAAGCACACTGACTGTTGGTAACGATAGCAACTCTGATGCGGTGTTTGATATGCATGCCCGTGAATCTCGTTTTAATTTTGGTACTACCACCGTTATGGATAACGGTAAAACAATAAAAACTAAAATTGAAATTGATTTTTTAGCATCAGCTACCGGCGGTAACGAACGCGTTTCAAATTCATATGCTCCACGTATTCGCCATGCCTTTGTAACCTATGACGGTTGGTTATTTGGTCAAACATGGTCAAATTTTCAAAATGTGGGTGCCCTTGCAGAAACGCTTGATTTCGTAGGTCCAGCTGAAGGCACTGTTTTTGTTCGTCAATCTCAAATTAAATACACAACTGGCGCATGGTCTTTTTCATTAGAAAATCCAGAAAGTACAATTTCTACAGCTAGCGGAATGGCTGTTACTGATGATGCATCATTACCAGATTTTACAGCGCGTTATACGCACAAAGCTGACTGGGGTAATATAGTTGTAGCAGCACTTGCACGCCAACTAACTTATAAAGTAGGCGCTGTAGATGCAGATGAAACATCGTTTGGTATAAGCGCATCCGGTAAAATAAACCTAGGCGATGACAACCTTAAATTTATGCTTACTCAAGGTAAAGGCTTAGGCCGATACGTAGGCTTAAACGTAGCGCACGGTGCTGTGCTTAATGGCGATGATCTCGATGCGATAGATTCTACGTCTGGTTTTGTTGCTTATCAGCACAAGTGGAACAGCCAATGGCGTTCAACATTCCTTTATTCGTTCTTTTCAGCAGATAACAACGCAGACTTACTTGCTATTTCTGGCGATCCAACTGAATCAAGCCAAAGCTATAGTGCCAATATTTTATACTCTCCAGTTAAACGCTTAACGTTTGGTGCTGAATTTAAACATGCTGAGCGAGAAACAGAAAGCGGCGTTGATGGCGATTTAGAGCGCCTGCAGTTCTCTGTAAAATACTCTTTTTAATAAATAACCTGAACTCTGGATAATAAATCTATCTCGAGCAGCTATTTTCAACGCTAGAAAATAAATTTAAATATCAAAATGATTCAATGCGTTAGTAAATCTCTTAACCAGAGCTCAGGTTAAGTAAAAACAGTTTACTTCCTTTAAGCGGCTTCGGCCGTTTTTTTATGAACGTGATTAAAGTTAGAGTTAGCTTTTATATATGACACTAAAAAATTATGGATAAAAACAATAAAATGCAATTGCAAATCAATATCATTTAGATTAAATTACGCACTTCTTTTGAACTAATTGGAAAAACTCATGTCGTCCCCTCAAGTTTTGCGTTTATCTAAACTAAGCTTTGCTACTTCTTTAATTCTATCTGGTTATGCTTTTGCAGATGAAGTGAAAGTAAAAGATCAACCTCTCGAAAAAATTGCAGTCTATGGCCAGCATCATAAAAACTACATCACAGAAGAAGCACAATCGGCTACAAAATTAGGCTTAACAATTAAAGAAACGCCACAGTCAATCTCAGTTGTTTCACGTGCCCTAATGGACGACTTTTCACTAGACGATATTAATTCTGTATTAGAAAGCACACCAGGTGTAACGGTAGAACAAATAGAAACTGACCGTACTTATTTTAAAGCTCGTGGTTTTGAAATCACCAATTTCCAAGTTGATGGCTTAGGCATTCCGCAAAGTTCAGGCTCTATTCAAGGCAGTCTTGATACATCAATTTATGACCGCGTTGAAATTGTGCGTGGAGCAAACGGTTTAATGACAGGTGCAGGTAACCCTTCAGCGACCGTCAACATGGTGTTAAAAAAACCAACATATACAACGCAAGCTAATGCATCTGCTTCTTATGGTTCGTGGAATAAAAAACGTTTGGATTTAGATGTATCTACACCAATAAATGACGAACATGCTGTACGTGCGGTATTTACAAAACAAAAAGCTGACTCTTACCTCGATCGTTATGAGACAGATAAAACGATTGTATATTTAGCCTACGAAGGCAAATTAACAGACAGTACATCGCTTAGCGTTAATTACGTGAATCAACAAAAAGATGCCGACAGCCCGCTTTGGGGCGCACTTCCTCTTTATTACACAGATGGCACACCTACTGACTATGACGAATCAACCAGCACTGCTGCCGATTGGTCTTACTGGGATAACAGTGCAGAGCAAGTATATGTAACACTTGAGCAAAACTTATCAGCAACATGGGTGGCTAGAGCGCGTTATGCTCATGTTAAAAATGATCAAAAATCGGAATTGTTTTACGTATATGGCACGCCAAACAAAGAAACAGAGCTCGGTTTAACAGGTTATGCTAGCCGCTATGATTATAGTGATAAACACGATTTATTTGATTTATATGCCAGTGGTAAATTTGATTTATTTGGCCAAGAGCACGACCTATCGTTTGGTGTTAGCCAAGCAAAAATGGATTACAAAGACCTGTCGCTTTACGATTACACTACAGGTAATGGCTTTCCAGCAATGCCATCTCTTAAAACATGGGATGGCGTAATGCCAGAGGCAACTCTTGCTGATAGTGAAAATGGGAGTGATATAACTAACGAACAAAAATCAGCTTATATATCTACACGCCTTAAGTTAAGTGAACCGCTAAGCCTACTTGCTGGCGTGCGTTATACTGATTGGGAAACAAAAGGTACAGCTTATAGCGTGTCTCAAACACGCAGTGACTCAGAGTTAATACCATACATAGGTACCGTGTATGACTTCAGTGATACGTTATCTGCATATGCAAGCTACACAGAAACATTTGTACCGCAAAAAGAGCTTGATATAAATGCGAATCAACTTCCGGCTATTACTGGTAAAAGTAGTGAAATAGGTGTTAAAGCGCAGCTTCTTGACGATCAATTATTTGTAACCTTTGCTTATTTTGATGCAAAACAAGATGGCCTTGCTGTTGCTCTTCCTAATTCCGTACCTGGTGATACACGTTATTATGCAGCCGATGGGATTAACAGTAACGGCTTTGAAGTCGAACTAAGTGGTAAGTTTACAGACGATTTAAGTGCAAGTATTAGCTTCAGTAATTTAAGTATTGATGGTGATGACCTAGTAAAAGACTACACACCAGAAAACCAACTTAAAGTGGCAGCAACTTACCAAGTTCCGTTAGTTGATGGTTTATCGTTTGGCGCAAATTACCGCTGGCAAGATTCAACTAGCCGCGTTCAAGTTAAAGATGCTAACGGTATGGCGGCTGTTACCACAAATCAAGATGCATACGGATTACTTGATTTAATGGCCACTTACAAAATTACAGATAACGTAGGAGTCACTTTCAACGTTAATAACACCACCGGTGAAAAATATTTGCACAGCCTATACTGGGCACAAGGTTACTACGGTGCACCACGTAACTACGGCCTATCTGTAAACTGGCAGTTATAAATATATTTGATTTATTTAAGGCTGTAGATTTTTGCGGTTAAATTAAAAACGACACATTTTAAATGTGTCGTTTTTATTTTTATCCGCTTCGAGTTTTGAACAACAAAAAAGCGCTAATCATTACTGATCAGCGCTTTTTAAAGCTCGGGTCAAATCAAGCTTAAAACTCATTTAAGACTGTTTAAAGGTCTGGATCATCGCCTAACTTATCTTCACCATCTTCTGGCTCAATAGTTGCTTTTAATAAAAGCATTTCGCGTAATTTACCTTCAATCTCATCTGCAATTTCTGGATTTTCTTTCAAGAATTTAATCGAGTTAGATTTACCTTGGCCAACTTTGTTGCCACAGTAACTGTACCAAGCACCTGCTTTTTCAACAATTTTGTGCTTAACACCTAAGTCAATTAACTCGCCTTGCTTGGAAATACCTTCACCATACATAATGATAAATTCAGCTTGTTTAAACGGCGGCGCAACTTTGTTTTTAACAATTTTAACGCGCGTTTCGTTACCAACAACTTCATCGCCTTCTTTAACCGAACCAATACGACGAATATCAATACGAACAGATGCGTAAAACTTAAGTGCATTACCACCTGTTGTTGTTTCTGGGTTACCAA
The DNA here is from genome assembly GCF_014164085.1 of Pseudoalteromonas sp. SG45-5. Classification (NCBI taxonomy): domain Bacteria; kingdom Pseudomonadati; phylum Pseudomonadota; class Gammaproteobacteria; order Alteromonadales; family Pseudoalteromonadaceae; genus Pseudoalteromonas; species Pseudoalteromonas sp. SG45-5. The sequence continues at coordinate 27,133 of NZ_JACJEM010000006.1, forward strand.
ACATAACACCAATTTTCATACGGATTTGGTTAATGAAAATACATAACGTGTTAGAGCGTTTAATGTTACCAGTAAGCTTACGTAATGCTTGTGACATTAAACGTGCTTGTAAGCCCATGTGCGAGTCGCCCATGTCGCCTTCAATTTCAGCTTTTGGTGTAAGTGCAGCAACCGAGTCAATAATAACCACGTCTACCGCGCTTGAGCGCACTAACATGTCACAAATTTCTAATGCTTGCTCACCGGTATCTGGTTGCGATACAAAAAGGTCATCAATATTCACACCTAACTTTTGTGCATAAACTGGATCTAAAGCATGCTCAGCATCAATAAAGGCACATGTTTTGCCTTCTTTTTGCGCTTCAGCGATAACTTGTAAAGTAAGCGTTGTTTTACCAGATGATTCAGGGCCATACACTTCAACAATACGTCCCATAGGTAAACCACCTATGCCTAAAGCAATATCAATGCCTAATGATCCTGTAGATACAGATTCAATGTTTAACGCTTTGTTATCACCCAATTTCATGATTGAGCCTTTACCAAATTGACGTTCAATTTGTGATAGTGCTGCGTCCAACGCTTTTTGTTTGTTATCGTTCATTTTGTTCTCCAAATCCAGCTAATGGAACCAAGTATACTGTATGAAATCACAGTATCAAGCTAATTTTTTATTTTATCTCATCTATTATAGTTTTTAAAGAAAATACAATAGCTTGCAGACGAACCTGAGCTCTATCACCGGTAAATACTCGTTTAAATGTAAACGCTTTACCATTAATCTGCAGGCCAAACCACACAAGCCCAACAGGTTTATCTTTGCTAGCTCCACCTGGTCCAGCAATACCCGATATAGCTATCGCAATATCAGCGTTTGCTGCTTTAATTGCACCTAATGCCATTTCTTGTACTGTTTGCTCGCTCACAGCACCGTATTGCGTTAATGTACTACTATTTACATTCAGTAAATCCTGCTTTGCTTGATTACTGTAAGTGACAAATGCACGGTCAATATAAGCAGAGCTTCCTGGCGTATCTGTAAGCGCATAACTTACTCCGCCACCAGTACATGACTCAGCACTAGTGATCCATAAGCATTTATCCGTTAAAATAGTGCCTAATTGCGCAGCAAGTGTTTTAATCTCTTGATGTAATTCCATATTCAGCCTTTGGGTAAATACATGTCGTTTGATCTTTATGCACCACACACTATAAAACAACAAACCCCTATGATGCAGCAGTATCTAAAAATAAAATCAGAGCATCGCGATATTTTATTGTTTTATCGTATGGGCGATTTTTACGAACTCTTTTTTGACGACGCTAAACGCGCCGCTCAATTACTCGATATTTCGCAAACCCATCGCGGTAAAGCCGGTGGCGATCCTATCCCTATGGCGGGCGTGCCTTATCATGCAGTAGAGAACTACTTAGCACGCCTAGTTCAAATGGGTGAATCTGTTGCTATTTGCGAGCAAGTTGGCGATCCAGCTACCAGTAAAGGCCCCGTTGATCGCAAAGTTGTTCGTATAGTTACCCCAGGTACAATTTCTGACGAAGCGCTTTTACAAGAACGACAAGACAATTTGCTTACCAGTGTTTGGCAAAGTAAAAAAGGCCTGTACGGTATTGCGTACTTAGATATTAACTCTGGTCGCTTTAACGTTGTAGAGGTTAATACCGACGAAGCATTTAGCTCAACGGTTCAGCGCCTATCACCAGCAGAATTGCTATATAGCGAAAGCTTTGAAAATTTTCATTTAATTGAGCATATAAAAGGGGCTCGTCGTCGCCCAGAGTGGGAATTCGACTTAGATACGGCCGAGCACTTATTATGCGATCAGTTTGGTACTAAAGATTTAGTAGGATTTGGTGTTGATAAAGCCCACAGCGCACTTGTTGCTGCCGGTTGTTTAATGCAATACGTAAAAGATACGCAGCGTATTGCACTGCCACATATTCGTGCTATTACACTTGAGCACAACGAACACGCTGTTATTTTAGATGCAGCAACGCGTAAAAACTTAGAACTGACCGTTAATTTATCTGGCGGGTTTGAAAATACACTTGCCCAAGTACTTGATAAAACAGCAACCCCAATGGGCTCCCGTTTACTTAAGCGCCGTATACATACACCTATTCGTAATAAAGATGAGCTAAATTCTCGCTTAAATGCAATTAGCGCTATTTTAGATGCACAATTGTGCGGCGAATTACACGAATCACTAAAAGAGATTGGTGATGTAGAGCGTGTTATTGCGCGCTTAGCTTTATGCACAGCTCGCCCACGCGATTTAACTCGCCTGCGCAGTGCATTACAAGCGCTTGCGCCGCTACATACTTTATTAGCTGACGCTAACGACCCTCGTATAGCGGGTATTATCAAGCACTCGCCTGAACTCCCTGATTTACAAGCATTGTTAGAGCAAGCTGTAATAGAAAATCCGCCTGTACTTATTCGTGATGGTGGCGTTATTGCCTCAGGTTATAACAGTGAACTTGATGAATGGCGCAACTTAAGCAAAGGCGCTACTGATGTACTTGATCAACTAGAGTTGCGTGAACGCGAACGTACGGGTATTAGTACGCTTAAAATTGGTTACAACCGCGTGCATGGTTTCTTTATTGAAGTAAGCCGTGCCAACGCGCACTTAGTACCCGCCGACTACATTCGTCGCCAAACGCTTAAAAATAACGAGCGTTATATAATCCCAGAGCTTAAAGAGCACGAAGATAAAGTGCTTGGCAGCCAATCAAAAGCCTTAGCGCTTGAAAAGCAGCTATACGAGGAGTTGTTTAGATTTATTGCTCCACATATTGAACAGTTACAAATGATGGCCGCCGCACTGGCTGATTTAGACGTATTAAATAATTTAGCTGAGCGTGCATTTGCACTCAATTATGCAAAACCAGAACTGTGCGATAACGACAATATAAGCATTAAGCAAGGTCGTCACCCTGTTGTTGAACAAGTAATGAAAGAACCGTTTATTGCTAACCCTGTTGAATTAAACAGCCAACGTAAAATGTTGATTATTACGGGTCCAAACATGGGCGGTAAATCAACTTATATGCGCCAAACAGCACTTATTGTACTAATGGCTCACATTGGCAGTTATGTACCTGCAGACAGCGCTAAAATTGGCAATATCGATCGCATATTTACACGTATTGGTGCTAGCGATGATTTAGCCTCTGGGCGCTCAACCTTCATGGTAGAAATGACCGAAACAGCCACTATTTTAAATAATGCGACTGAGCAGTCTTTAGTATTAATGGATGAAATTGGTCGCGGGACAAGTACCTATGATGGGCTTTCGCTTGCGTATGCAACAGCCGATCATCTAGCATCAAAAATATCTGCAAAAACATTATTTGCAACACACTACTTTGAACTAACAGAACTTGCAGAGCAAACCACGGGCCTTGTAAACGTGCACCTTGATGCCATAGAGCATAACGATACAATTGCCTTTATGCACACCGTACTTGATGGCGCAGCAAGTAAAAGTTTTGGCTTACAAGTAGCAGCTCTCGCGGGGGTGCCAAAAGCAGTCATTGCGCAAGCAAAACAAAAACTTAAATTACTTGAAAACCATCAAAGCGTAACGGCGCCAAATACAGAGCAACAAGCATTTACTTTTAACAACGAGGCCGTACAAAGTACGCCTTCTGAAATAGAAGAGCAGTTAAGTGCTATCGACCCTGATAATTTATCGCCGCGCCAAGCACACGATTTATTATATAAACTAAAAGCATTACTTTAAATTTACTTTATATAAAACATAAAAAAGCCGAAGAATAAATCCTTCGGCTTTTTAACACACATAATCTTTTCTAGTTTGTACCGCTTTAATAATTACGAGAATTGATTAAACAAACTATCTGTACTTAACCCTTCTTGTTGCAAAATGTCTTTCAAACGACGCAATGCCTCAACTTGTATTTGCCTTACTCGTTCACGCGTTAAACCAATTTCGCGACCTACATCTTCAAGTGTCGAAGGTTCATAACCAAGCAATCCAAATCGACGCGCTAATACCTCACGCTGTTTTGGGTTTAGCTCCCCTAACCAATCAATAATATGTTTATTAATATCGTTATTTTGTACTTCGCCTTCAGGACCAAAACTTTTTTCATCCGGAATAATATCAAGCAGCACACTGTCGTTTTCGCCGCCAATAGGCATATCAACAGAGGCTATTTTTTCATTTAAACGTAGCATTTTAGTCACGTCTTCAACAGGTCGGTCTAAGCTCTCTGCGATTTCTTCGGCGGTTGGTTCATGATCAAGTTTTTGCGTTAATTCTCGTGCCGTACGTAAATATACGTTAAGTTCTTTAACCACATGAATAGGTAAGCGAATGGTACGTGTTTGGTTCATGATGGCACGTTCAATTGTTTGACGTATCCACCACGTAGCGTAAGTAGAAAATCTAAAACCACGCTCTGGATCAAACTTTTCAACAGCGCGAATTAAACCTAAATTCCCTTCTTCAATTAAATCGAGCAAGGCAAGGCCACGGTTATTATAACGGCGTGCAATTTTAACAACTAAACGCAGGTTACTTTCAATCATGCGTTTACGTGAGGCTTCACAGCCTTTTAAGGATTTACGGGCAAAAAATACTTCTTCTTCTGCGCTTAATAGTGGAGAAAAACCAATTTCGCCTAAATAAAGTTGTGTGGCATCTAAGTTTTTAGTGACTTCTTCTTTGGCAAAAATATCTTCTTCGTCTACCTTTTCAAGTAGTGGTGTGGTTTCTTCAACGGCGGTGTCATCAAACTTTTCGTCATTCGTATTGTTTGTGTCAAGTTTTGCAGTGTTAGCCATAAGCCTTCTCCCGAGCAATTATCAATACCTAAAAATTAGGGAAGGTATTTAGCAGGATTGACAGCTTGCCCTCGGTAGCGAATTTCAAAGCGAAGTGCGGTGACCGGAGATTCTGAATTACCAATTTCTGCTATTTTTTGACCTGCCTTAATTTTCTGCTTTTCTTTAACAAGTAATTTTGAGTTATGTGCATAAGCGCTTAGATAATCATCATTATGTTTCAATATGATTAAACTACCATAACCTCTAAGAGCGTTACCCGCGTACACCACCGTTCCTTGTGCCGCAGCTAAAACTGAAGCCCCTTTTTTATTAGCAATCTGCAAGCCTTTGTAGCCGTTTTCCTTATTAGAAAAGCGTTTCGTAATTTTACCCTTTGCTGGCCAAAACCACTGCACTTTACCGTTCGACAAATACTTATTATTGCTAACTTTGTTACTGGCTTGTTTCTGAACATACTCTCGTTGTTTTGGGCGATCAAGCTCTTTTTTTAATTTATTGTTATTTTTTTGTGCTTTTTTTGTAGACTTTTTAGTTGAATACGTATATTTTTTACGCTTTTTCTTTTCTGCTGGTGCCGGTTTCAGGGATATTCTTTGCCCAGGAAAAATGATGTAAGGTGATGATATTGAATTGTTTTTCGCTATTTCTCTAATGTCTTTTCCAGCACTAAAAGCAATAGAATATAAAGTGTCTCCTTTTTGCACTTTATAATAACCACCAGCAATGTTAATTTTATGGTCATATTTATTAACATTATTATTTAGACTGCTGACGGGTGCGGGAACATGACGAGACGAGCAACCAAAGAGCAAAATACTAATAAATAAAGCAACATAACATTTAATTTGTTTATTCATCGTATTAAGCTCCTTGTGTTAAAAAAGTTATTTTATAAAGCTTAGCGCAATAAAAAGTACGCTATAGCAATTAATGCAACTAATCCCCAGCCAAGTATCTCTACATATTGACGTAATTTTTGCTCCATTTTAACTCCGCCCCATTTCATTAAAGCTGAAACTAAAAAGAATCGCGCACCGCGCCCTACTGCTGATGCGATTAAAAAAGGCAAAAATGCCATTTGTAAAACGCCAGCGCCAATAGTGAAAACCTTATAAGGAATGGGTGAAAAACCGGCTAAAAATACAACCCACACTCCGTAATCTTTAAACCAATTTAGTGCAATATCAAATTTTTCTTGCCAGTGCATATGTGCAATAAGTGGCTCAACAACGGGTTCAAATAACCAAAAACCAAGCAAGTAACCAACTATACCGCCAATAACTGATGCGATAGTGGCAAAGCTTGCAAAACGCCATGCTTTTTTAGGTTGCGCAAGCGACATAGGCGCTAGCATTACATCGGGTGGAATCGGGAAAAAAACAGACTCGGCAAAGCTCATTGCAGCTAAATAGCGTTCGGCATGGTGATGCTTTGCCCATACAAGAGCCATATCGTATAACTTAGTAAACAACTTCAAAATAAATTCCTATTCAATATCGCCTGGCACTAACGGCACAAATCTAACTGGAGCAATCACATGCTCTGTAAAGCTATCGCCTTTGCGAATAACCATTATTAATTTTTGATCACTCTCACCAATTGGCGCAAGTAACACTCCGCCTTCAGTTAATTGGCTGAGTAAATCCTGTGGAACTTTAGACGCCGCTGCTGTCACTATAATGCCATCAAAAGGAGCTTGTGATTGCCAGCCTTGCCAACCGTCACCATGTTTCATAGTGACATTATATAGGTCGAGCTGCTGTAAACGCCTTTTAGCTTGCCATTGCAGCGCTTTTATACGCTCAACTGAATATACCTTTGTAAAAGTTTTAGCTAATATCGCCGTTTGATATCCAGAGCCAGTACCAATTTCCAGTATCTTATTACAAGCACCCGCAAGGCGAAGTAATTCAGTCATACGCGCTACAATATAAGGCTGAGAAATAGTCTGCCCTTGTCCAATGGGCAGTGCCGTATTCTCATACGCTTTATGTTTTAAAACGTCATCAATAAAAATATGGCGCGGAATTTGGGCAATCGCATTGAGCACTTGCGCATCTTCAACACCTTCACGTTTAAGTAAATCAGATAACGCTTGAGCACTGCGCGTGTAATTAGCGAGCACGATTAATCTCCAAATCAGCCAACCAGTCTCCTACCGCTTTTAAGCTTTCTTTAGCCGTCATATCAACACTTAGTGGTGTCACCGATGCATAACCATTATTAATTGCATAAAAGTCGGTGCCTTCACCTGCATCACTTTCTATGCCAAGCGATCCGTACCAAAAAATATCACGACCCCAGGGATCGGTTTGTTTGGTCATCGTTTCGGCTTTATGGCGCGCACCGAGGCGTGTTACTTGCACTCCTTTTAATTCACTTAATGGAATATCTGGCACGTTAATATTTATAATTTGATCTTTAGGCAGCGGATGCGAAGCCAGGCCTTTAATAATATTAACGGTAACCGCTGCGGCTGTTTCAAAGTGTTCACCATTGTGTGAACAAAGTGATACCGCGATGGCAGGTAATCCTAAATGACGTCCTTCAGTCGCGGCAGCCACTGTGCCAGAGTACAGCGTGTCGTCACCTAAGTTGGCACCATGGTTAATACCCGCAACAACTAAATCTGGTTTTTCATCAACCAACTGATTTACACCTAAATGTACACAATCTGTAGGGGTACCATTAACCGACATAAATCCGTTTTCGAGCTTAGTTGCTCGCAATGGGTTCATTAGTGTTAAAGAATTACTTGCGCCACTACAATTGCGATCTGGCGCAACAAGCGTTACATCTGCAATTTGAGTGAGCGCTTGATATAAAACCGCAATACCTTTGGCATTTACGCCATCATCGTTACTTAACAGTATCTTCATTTATGTCATTATCCTTTTCTTTGCGCTCTCGCGGGCTTGCATCTCTATAATCCACCAGCTCGCGTAATAATGCGGTTGCAAAACACCCTTTTGGTAAACCAAAGCTTAGTTTTAAAGTGGTTTCGTCTAATGTTTCTACCGCTAAGTTTTGTGGGATTAAGCGCAGCATTCTGCGCTCATTTTTAAGGCCTAGCTCACCTAAACCATCACACCATGTTTGGAAAGGTTCAAGCCATATTTTTTCTTGTTCAGTTAGGCCTTTTTCGCTTTTACCGACCATGGGTGCCGACATCATAATATCGCCAGTGGCTAATCGTTCTATATTTTCATCGTTAATTGCATCTTCAAAAAATGCATTACTGCCGCTAAGCATAAATACTTCACGGTGCATTGTTTTAGCTAAACCATGCTCTTTTACACGCAGGCTCACTAACTGATTAAATACATGCGAGCGCGCTGCTGAAATAATAATACCGCGCAGTTTCTTATCGCGAATTCGCTCACCGGCAAACATTTTTTCTGCCATTACTAAGTTATGGCCGCCATGCCCAAAACGCTGCTCGCCAAAGTAATTTGGCACACCTGCGCGCACTGCGTTAATACGACATAAAATATCAAGCGGCTGAGTAACATTACGAAGCGTAATAGTAAATTTATTACCTTTATGGCAACCCGTGCGCAATTTACGGTCGTGGCGCTGTTGCGACACAATAAAAATACTCTCGCTATTTAAATCGCTAAAATCGATAGGCTTTTTAATCGGTACTTTTACACTAAACCACTGCGAGCACACACCGTGGCGATCTTTCATGCCTGCGTAACTCACGTCTCGCGGTGAAACACCTGCGCGCTGCGCAATTAGCTTTGCAACGTATTGCGTATTTTCGCCTTTTTTAACCACCTGCAAACACACGTGTTCGCCACTGCCGGTAAATTCTATACCTAACTCTTCATCCACCATAAAGTCTTCAGCAGTGGTTTTAAAGTCAGCTTTAGAAAGCGGCGCGCCGTATAAATAATTTAAATCGCTCATGCGGATTTTGTACTCATTGATTCTTTGTTCATAATAACCACCGCATGGCTCGAAATACCTTCCCTGCGCCCTTCAAAGCCAAGCTTTTCTGTGGTTGTAGCCTTAACATTAATTTGGCAAAGGTCGCAATTTAAGTCACTGGCTAGATTAGCGCGCATAGCTTGTATGTGCGGCAGCATTTTTGGCGCCTGTGCAACAATAGTCACATCGCCATTGCCAAGTACATAACCTTGCTCTTTAGCTAAGCTCACCACATGGCGAAGTAAAATACGGCTGTCGATATTTTCATATTCGCTTGCCGTATCGGGAAAGTGCTTGCCAATATCGCCCATTGCAAGCGAGCCTAAAATAGCATCGCATAATGCATGAATAGCAACATCACCATCGGAGTGCGCTAAAAAGCCCTGTGGGTAATCAATTTTTTCACCACAAATAGTTAACGGGCCTTCGCCGCCAAATTTATGTACGTCAAAACCATGGCCAATTCGTATCATAATGCACTCTCGTTTTGTTGTTTATGTAGTAAAAACCCAGCCAAATCTAAATCCTCTGGCGTGGTTATTTTAATATTATCGCTACGCCCTATTACAAGCCTTACCTGTTTGCCGGCCCATTCAATTGCACTGGCTTCATCGGTAATAGTTGCCCCACTTGCTAATGCGTTTTGAAGTGCATTTTTAAGCTCGTCATATTTAAAAAACTGCGGGGTAAGTGCTTGCCATAAATCATCTCGTGGTACAGTTTGCAAAGCATGGGTATCGCCACGTTTTATGGTGTCTTTTACTTTGCTAGCTAAAATGCCACCTTCATTAGCGCTTATGCATTCATCAATTAAACGTTCTATATCACTAATATTAACTAGCGGACGGGCAGCATCGTGCACCAACACCCATGTAGGCGGGTTAGGCGCTAAAAAAAGTAAGCTATTGAGCACTGAGTCGGCTCGCTCTTTCCCACCACTGGCACGAACAATGCGATTATCAACAAGTGGGAGTTCATCAAAATAGGGGTCACTGTCGCTCAGGGCAACAACAATAGTGCTTAATTGAGGTAATTGAGAAAGTTTAGCTAAGGTATGCTCTAAAATAGTTTTGCCCGCTAACTGTATATATTGCTTGGGCGCATTGTGCTGCATTCTACTGCCAACACCCGCTGCAGGTACTATTGCAGCAATAATCTGTTTATTTGTCATATTGTTTGCCCGGTAAAACACGAATAAATGTTTCGTCCGGTTTAATCATTCCTAATTCGTTACGTGCACGCTCTTCAATACCTTCTTGGCCGAGCTTTAAATCTTCTATATCAGCGGTAAGTACTTTATTACGCTTGATAAGCTTTTCGTTGCTTTGTTGGTGCGACGCTACGGCACTTTTTAGTCGTGTGTAGTCTTGTACGCCATTATGCCCAAACCAAAGTCTATATTGTACAAACAGTGCTAAGCACAGTAAGCCAACTTGAAAAATACGCATTTAACACTCCTTATTTTAAAACCCTAAAAACCTCGCTTTATTTAAGCTAGGGGGCGCTTTAAATTACGCCAATTAATACTACCCGCTAAAAGCATTTCGCGTAGTGATAAAACGCGAGGCAAACAACGCTTCGAAAATTGCCACTGGTGCCCACAACATGCAGCGGTTAAGCTCACCTTACTTGGCTTTAATAGTTGCGCACTTTGCTGTTCGAGCCCGTTACCTAAAAAATCAAACCAGCCAAGCTCATTGCAATGCAGTTTATTGTCACCTAACTGATCAATACTGTCTATTCTAAGACGCACCTGCTCAAAGTCATGTAACACAACGGGCACTATAAGCCCCACTTTGGCATGTGTTTGATAAAAAAGTTCATTAGCTTGAGCATTCACATCGGGCGGTGTTGGTTTTTGCTTTTCAAGCCAAGAGCCATTTTGTGAGTCCAGCGTAAAAGGAGAATCTCCATTGGCAACTAACGTCGCTGCTCGCTCAATATAATAAGGTAGGCTTTTTAACTGGCGACGCAGTTTATCAGCATTGGGCTCTGCAACTAAACGCTGAACCTCACGCTGATAAAGCGCATTGCACAATTGCGCATACAACACTTTTTGTGCATCAGTTTGCCAAATTTCAACTTGTTGCTGAGCACCAAGTGACTGATTTTTCGCGACCAAAAGCTGTACTCAAAACAAATAGATAAGTGTTTTATAGCACAGTACTGAATGCTTTTTAAGCATTACATACTAATTTAAGCGCTTGGCTTTTCACCTAATTTAGCTTTACCTGATTCTAAAAATTGCACAACCGTATTGCGTTTTTTACCAATTAACAAACTGCCATCGGCTAAAAACATAAAGTTTTGCCAATTGCGTTTAAATACATCAAAGGTTGTTTCGATAATATTATCGCGCGCCATACAAAAATAAACCGTGGTATTAGCTTCCCAATCTAAAAAAGTTAAAATACTCTCTGGTGGAAGTGCATCGCCATTTTCCCATGCATCTTGCCAATCTACTTCTTGGCTAAAGCTCTTTTCTTGACCACACCAGTCGGTGTCCTCAAAAAAGTCAGGATGATCAAACTCACGGCTCACCATCGTTGTCCAAAGTACAGCCGCGCGCTCGTCGCTCATAGGTTTAATTTTTGCTGCGTCATCATCAGATACAGGTAAGTCTTTATGGCGAAAAACCCACGCCTTTTTGTAATCATCTAAAGAAATATAGTTCATAGTGTTGGCAAATTAGTTAGCATTAAAAGTGCAAAGCCAAATTATACAAGAGATCAAAACATGACTACAGCAATAAAACCACTTTCCCTCAAACCAGGCATATACCAACACTATAAAGGTCCACAGTATAAAGTTTTATACCAAGCCACTCATAGCGAAACGCAAGAGCAACTTGTAATTTACCAAGCACTCTATGGTGAATTTGGCATATGGGCGCGCCCATTGAGTATGTTTAACGAAACAATCGAAAAAGACGGTAAAACCATACCGCGTTTTGCATACCTTGGACCTGCCGTTTAACTATGGCATTATAACAAAATAACTTACTGCTCAGACCAGACAAGGGTACACCGTGCAATTTAATTCAACTGACAATTACATAGCGAGTAGCGCGCTTAAACAAGCTGTAAATGCTGCCATTATGCTCGAAAAACCACTTTTAATTAAAGGCGAACCCGGCACAGGTAAAACCATGCTGGCCGAAGAGTTAGCTAAAAGCTTAGATACCGAGCTTATTCAATGGCACATAAAGTCGACCACTAAAGCGCAGCAAGGCTTATACGAGTACGATGCAGTGTCGCGTCTGCGCGATAGCCAATTAGGTGACGAGCGCGTACATAATATTGGTAACTACATCGTTAAAGGTAAGCTTTGGCAAGCATTTACGTATGCAGAGCTTAACGGTAAACGCCCTGTATTATTAATTGATGAAATAGACAAAGCCGACATAGAGTTCCCAAACGACTTACTACTTGAGCTTGATAAAATGGAGTTTCATGTTTACGAAACTAATGAGCGCATTGTCGCAAAAGAGCGCCCTATTGTGATCATCACATCAAATAATGAAAAAGAATTGCCGGACGCCTTTTTACGCCGCTGCTTTTTTCATTACATTGATTTTCCTAGCAGCGATGAAATGCAGCAAATTATTGACGTACACTACCCTAACGTTAAACAAGATTTAGTACGCCAAGCACTCGAAGTGTTTTTTAACCTGCGTGAAGCTAACGGCCTTAAAAAGAAACCTTCCACTAGCGAATTACTCGACTGGCTTAAACTGCTAATGGCAGAAGACATAGACGCTAAAACACTGCACGATAAAGCAAAAAAAGGTGGTTTAATGCCGATGTTTGGCGCATTACTTAAAAATGAGCAAGACATAAGCCTAATCGAAAAACTTGCCTTTATGAGCCGCTAGGGCCTGTTGACCTTTCAGGATTAAAATTTGTTCTAACTAGGGACGATTTAATCGTGGCGCGAGGTTTGTAACCTAGTGAGCTAAGTAAAAGCCGAGCAACAAAGAGTCAATCGTCCCTAGGACGAACCTTCAGGCAGCGCGTGTTTGGTATTTATGCTGTGTTATCGCCTATTTATGGGGAATAACCACACTACATAGGCTCTGCCTTGCCTAAATACCAAACACACTGCTGCAAATTTAACCTCGAAAGATAAACAGGCCCAAACATGCTAGTACAGTTTTTTTTCACGCTGCGCAAATACCGCTTACCGGTAAGCCTGCGAGAGTTACTCGATTTAATTAACGCCTTAAAAAAAGGCGTTATATTTGCCGACGTAGACGCCTTTTACCATTTAGCTCGCACCATAATGGTAAAAGACGAAACGCACTTTGACCGTTTCGACAAAGCCTTTAGCGACTACTTTAGCGGTATTGCCGACCTTGATTTACTCGAGAGTTTAAAGCAGCAACACAACTTACCTGAAGATTGGCTACGTAAAGAGTTTGAAAAAAACCTAAGCGATGAAGAAAAAGCCCAACTTAAAGCGATGGGCGGACTCGACGAGCTTATGAAAACCCTAAAAGAGCGTTTAGAAGAACAACAAAAACGTCACGCTGGCGGCAATAAATGGGTGGGCACTGGCGGTACATCACCTTTTGGCGCATACGGCTATAACCCCGAAGGCGTGCGTATAGGGCAAGACGGCAACCGTAACCGCCAAGCGGTAAAAGTGTGGGACAAACGAGAATACAAAAACCTCGACACCGACAGAGAAATTAGTTCGCGCACAGTTAAACTCGCCCTTAAAAAGTTACGAAAGTTTGCCCGTACTGGCGCAAGCGACACGCTGGATTTAAACGAAACCATTCGCGCGACAGCTAAGCAAGGCGGCATGCTAGATGTAAAAATGGCACCCGAACGCCACAATGCCGTAAAAGTATTGATGCTGTTTGATATTGGCGGCTCAATGGATGACTACATTCACACCTGCGAAGATTTATTTAGCGCGGCTCATAGCGAATTTAAGCATTTAGAATTTTACTACTTTCATAACTGCCTGTACGAGCATGTTTGGCAAGACAACGTCCGCCGCCACTCAAACATCATCGACACCATGACGCTGATTAATAAATTTACCAGTGACTACAAAGTCATATTTGTTGGCGATGCCACTATGGGCCCTTACGAAATAGCCTACCCCGGCGGCTCGGTAGAACATTACAACGAAGAACCTGGCAGTGCATGGTTATCACGAATCACCAATCACTTTGATAAAGTCGCCTGGCTCAACCCACAGCCCGTTGAACACTGGCCGTACTATCAATCAATTGGTTTTATAAAAGAGTTAATGAACAACCGCATGTATGCGTTGAGTTTAGATGGAATAAGTAGAGCGATAAAAGAGCTGAGTTAAAATATATTAGGTATAGATATTAACTGCAACTAGCCTTAAGATTTAGTTGCAGTGATATCCTCAATAGCTTTCATTATTGTATTTGGTAACTTACGATAAGCAAATACAATCGAGCGCGTTATAGCGTTACTTAAAGTAATAGGTATATACTTTAAGTCACACTCTTTTTGAATGTATGATTCAGGTATAACAGCAACACCAAAACCTAACTTAACAAGGCCTTGAAGCTGTAAATCATGAATAGCTTTGCCTTGGTAAGTAATTGATATATTCTCATCATTAATAAGTCTCTCAAATGCTTTTCGATTAGTACAATATGGTCTTTCGATAAAACCTAAACCCTCTAATTCCCCAAGACCCACTGTTTTATTTTTTGCTAATGGATGATCCCCACGCACAATCAGCCTATAACTTTCTTGATTAAGCCTTTTAAATTTAAACTGGGATGGTAAAAGCTGCTCATCAATAATCGCTATTTGCGCTTGCTCAATAGCATCGACTATAGATAAATCAATATCCATCGGCGTATTTTTTATCGATTCGAGAATACTAACGTAGCGCTCAATATTTATATCAGGCTGTACATAAAGGTGCAGATCATGCGTATTATTAGGGATAAAAGCGGCTTGTAACTGCTGATTTTGTAATAGTAAATCACTTGCAAGTTTGTAGAGCTTATGACCATCCGCTGTTGGCTTTATGCCTCGTTTACTGCGTTCAAATAACTTAACTCCTAAATTTATTTCCAATGTTTTAATCGCATGAGTAACAGAGGGCTGAGCAATAAAACATCGCGATGCAGCTGCAGTAATCGACCCTTCTTCATATGCTGCAATAAAGTAATTTAATGGCTTAACCTCTATCACATAATTTACCTATAAGTTGATAATATAAACAATATTATACCTATATCATTGGATTTGCTAATTTCAAACTTGAAGATAATAAAATCAATTAAAAGGACTAGAAAATGCTTGAGCGTTATAGTGATATTACAATTCATAAAGTATTAAATTTATTTGAAAAAGGAGATATGTCACTCCTAGACTTAATTGCTGATGATATTGATCTGCGTATAGAGCACTACAAAGATGATACAGATATCGCTTGGCAGCAATGTAATGACAAAGCAGGCTTTATTACTTTATTGACTCGTCTGGGCACTGATATATTCCCCAAAGGAACTCTTATTACGGGCCTAGAATCTCAATCTCTAGGCGATGACTGGCATATAACAACCTTTGATCAATCGTTTTGGTATGGTGAGGCAAAGCAAGATGTTAATAGCCGTACTTATATTATTTCTCATGAACTAAATGGCAAAGTCGATTACTTTCGTGAAACAGTAAGTACTCTAAAATATTAAGTAGCCTGAACTCTGGATAATAAATCTATCTCAAATAGCTATTTTCAGCGCTAACTGCGTTAAATTTACTTGCGATAAGATCGCGTCTTTCTTTTTGCCTTTTGAAATATGTAATTCAGAGGAAACCTGAATTACATATTTAGATGAGCTTTATAAAATTTACAGCTCAGCTATGTGATTTAGCGTCTCAGGATGACGCTGCACAAGCTTTAGCAATGTTATCGCTTGCCCATTAGGAGTGCTGCGCCCTTGTTCCCAGTTTTCGAGCGTTCTTGCCGAAGTATGTAGAATGCTTGCAAATACACCGCGCGACATATTAGGGCGTGTTGAACTTTGGTGGGTGAATTTGCAGCAGTATGTTTGGTTTTTAGGCAAGGCAGAGCTTATGTAGTGTGGTTATTCCCCATAAATAGGCGATAACGCAGCATAAATACCAAACATGCACTGCCCTTTGGGTTCTTTCTAGGGACGATTAACTCTTTGTTGCTCGGTTTTTACTTAGCCCAGGTGAGATAACAAGATCGTTGAACTCCTTTACTTAATGAGTACGTAACGTAAGTTTTCCTTATAAATGTGCTTTAGCATCAACAAGGGCTGTAGTTAATTCTGAAAACAAATCGTGTTTGCTCATTACGCCATACCTCTAAAAGCTCTTTTAATTGCTTTTTCTGATCCGCTGTTAAATCGGTTACTTCATTTTTACTGTAAATAGTGAGTAGATAAACTTTTCATGCATTAAAATATACGAAGATAGCGTACAAATTTAATCAAAAATTTTGGCTAAAGAACAAGAGGTGCTTTTTAATTTAACTTAAAATACTTTGCTCTAAAATAAGCTTTGAGGGCACAATATTATGGCGCAGTGGCTTTTGTATCGCTTTTCGTAATATGTAACTTAGCGTTATCAATAGAGCTTTGATTTACTAAGTAGCCAATCATTCCGCCATAAATATCAATCATGGCGTGAAGAATAATAACGATTAGCAGAGAGTCTGTAATAATATAAATACCACCGAAAACTAATCCATAAATACCGGTTCGAATAGCATTTAACCAACCTTGGTAAATATGACAAAGTCCAAATAAAAAGCTACTTGATATTAAGCTGGCAAATAAACCAATATAATCACTAAAAACAGAAAGTAAAAAACCACGAAACAATAATTCTTCGCAGATCCCTGCGGACATGGACACGCCAAATGTGAACCAAGTTAATTCGCAACGAGATGCGGGCATCATCCAATTATGAGTTTTCATTGCGTTACGTAGTTCTTCGTTATTTGGGCCGTTATTTTTGGTTTTATAGACTCCCAACACCAAGTAAACGAATAAACATATTACCAAACAAGCGCCAATCCAATTGGCCATACTAGAGCGCCAATAAAGGCCAATATCACTGATTCTGACTACTTGCATCAATACTAAAGCAAGCAGCGTAACTGTTGGTAACCATAAATAAACCATCGTTTCTTGATACATGCGCAATTTAGTTTTATGTCCAGCAATGACCGCTCGCTTTGTTTTGTCGGACTCCCAGAAACTGTATATTGGCATTGCCATAATCATTAATAATACAATCCATTCACCTATATGTAGGGTCATCATCTTTCCTGTCGAATTTATGTTGGTTGATGAGACAAGATTAATTGCTAGACTTAATTAAATAAATATATTAAAAATAGATAATAATTAAACAAAAAGTTTACTATGTTTCATCCAAGAGATTTAACGACCTTTTGTAAGGTTGCTGAAATAGGCAACATGTCTAGGGTTGCAGAGGCCGAAGCCAAAACAGTTATGGCTATTAGCAAACAAATTGCTCGTTTAGAAACTCAACTGAACCAAGCTTTATTTGTTCGATCTAGACGAAAACTAATTCTTACTGAATTTGGTAGTGCTTTTAAACACAAAGCAGCCCAGCTTCTTCAACAACATCAAGAGTTGATATTGTGGAGCCACAATAGTGATAGCGTGATTAATGGAGAGCTACGGGTTATTTGCCAAGCGAACGATATAATTAAAGAAACCCTAGTCCCTTGGATGGCAGAATTTACAGCACTTTATCCCGAACTCAATATAACAATGGACGTTAAAGAATCCCTTATTAGTATTAATGAAAACGAGTTTGATGTTTTTTGGGCTATTAGCTCCTATCTGGGAGAGCGCTATCCAGGGTTAAAATGTAAACCTTTGTGGCGCTCTAAATATGGTGTTTTTGCATCCCCTGAATACATCCAGCGCCACGGGGACCCGACAGATATTAAGGCATTGGAACATCATAACGTAGTAGGTTATTTGTATAATCAACCCAGTAATGTTTTAGTATTGCAAAGTGAAAATGGTGAGCCTATTTATGCAACCCCGCACTGCCAAGTTAAAACTGTAAGCGGTATCGTCGAGCTAGCGGAAGCTGGTTTAGGGTTAATTAATGCCCCTGTAGACTCAAGTCGAATTCAAAAATCACTCAATGAAGGTCGCCTAGTCCCAATACTTAAAGATCATTGGTGGGAAGACGCTCAAGTATACGCCTATTATCACCCATCAAATCCTATTCAGAGCAAAGTGCGCGCATTTTTAGACTTTTTTTGTGATAAACGCGATTATTGGTAACCTAAAAACAGGTTGAACAATTTACCGTTGATTAAACAAAACAATGAAATCAAGTTTTTAACTTTTCAATGAGCATTACATAATACTAGGGCGTGTTGACATTTCGTGATTGATTTTGCAGCTGACTGTTTGGTTTTTAGGCAAGGCAGAGCCTATGTAGTGTGGTTATTCCCCACAAATAGGCGATAACGCAGCATAAATACCAAACATGCGCTGCCCTTTGGGTTCTTTCTAGGGACGATTGACTCTTTGTTGCTCGGTTTTTACTTAGCCCACTAGGTTACAAGCCTCGCGCCGCGATTAAATCGTCCCTAGATTGAACAAATTTCAATCCAAAAAGGTCAACACGCCCTAGCCAAGTGAAGCTAATATTATTTTTGCTCATTATATAACTCTAATAACCCTATGTTTAACTCATCATCAGTAAAAGCAACTATATTACCAACGGGCTTCGAATCTTCTAAACTTCCTATTCTCACTTCAAAATTTTCATTATCAAAACTACCTATGAAAATATGACTTCCTTCTTGTTCATCATAAAATGATGCGAAGTTGTCTGTAATTGCCATATCAAATTTCATGGTTTCTTCCTTGTAAACTAAAGATAAAGTTTGCTAATAACCTGAATTCTGGATAGTAAGTCTATCTCAAGCAGCTAGTTTCCACACTACAAACGCAACAGCAAAGCCCACTAAGTACACTAAACCTAACCAACTTAAACTGCGCAATAACACGCTGTGTTTAATATCAGGCTCTGATCGTACAAGGCTAAAGTTGAGCCATGCAAATACAGGCGTTGTAACAAATGAAAGTGTCATTGCAAACGTAAGCATGGGGCCAAGGGCTGATTTAAAAAATAAAATAACCGCCATGCCAGCAAGTGCTTGCAGTATTAACCAAACACTTAAGCTGTGTTTTGATTGCCCAAAGCCAAGTAATTTATGAGATTCGTTAAGCGTACGGGCGTAACCATCAAGCACGGTAAGTGTGGTACCAAACATACATAAAAAAGCGATTGCTGATACAAGCGGCCTTGCCCACTCGCCTATTGTTAATGCGTACATATCAATCAGCTGCTTGGCAAAGGCAACACCACCGAGTTCTATGCTGCTGGTTTGCCCATATTGCACTAATACACCCAAGCTAAAAAACACCAGTGCTAAGCCAGCTGTAAGCCAGTAACCTACGTTAAAGTCGAACAGGCCTTGGCTTTTAGTCACTGTTTGCTGTGCTTGTTTTTCTTTTAGCCATAAAGAGCTAAGAGCTGATATTTCGATAGGCGCTGGCATCCAGCCCATTAAAGCCACCATAAAGCTAAGCATAGCAAGTTCATACGGTGAAGGGCCAACGTAGTCAGCAGGTGCCATTGGGCCGTTACCAAATGCAATGGCAAGGGCAATCAAAGTAGCGAGTGTAAGCAGCCCCATAATGCCTTTAGCAATGTTATCAAGCGCTTTAAAGTGCCCAAGTAACAATATAACTAAACATATTCCCAGCAGCATCCAACAAAGTAAGGTTACTTCAATAACCACAGGTAAGGCGTAATGAAGTAAGCTTGCGGTAAGCAGTAATACGCCTGCGGTATTAACAACGGCGGCTACAATATTTAAACCAATAAAGCTGTAAAAGTAAAACGGACCTTTGTTTTTGTAACCCTCTACTAAGCTATGTTTGGTGGTAAGCGTGTATTCCATGCCAAAACGAAAAAACGGATATTTTAAAACATTAACAACAAGTATTAGCCAAAATAGTTGCCAGCCAAATATTGCTCCCGCTTGCGTAGAGGCAACTAAGTGAGATCCGCCAATAGCGGCCGTTGCCATAAGTATTCCAGGCCCAAGCGCGTTTAGCCGTGATTTCCATTTCGATACTGTTTGCTTCATTTACTGCTCAAAAATTGTCTGTGTGACCCCCTAACTTACAGAAATTACAGACAATAAAAAAGAGCCGTCAGGCTCTTTTTTGTAGTGCTTTGTGATTGCTTTTATTTAAGATCCATCTCTTGGATGATCTCGTGTGCAATCTCTGGCGTTGTACTTATAGGCTTTTCGTGTAGATTTGCTTTTATTTGCCCTTTACGATGCTTTAGTGCCGCATCGAGTTTTTTAGCTGCGCTTGCAATAGCAGGGTACATAACTTCGTTTTCCCCTTTTACTGATATACGCGCACCTTCGTAATTAGTGCTAATTTCTGCTTGGATTTTATGATGTTCTTTAGACAAAATAATCTCGAGTGCAATAAGCGATGGGAAATGGCTCTCGATTTTAGAAAATTTTTCGTTGATGTGCTCTCTAATAGAGTCAGTAACTTCAACATGGTGACCAGAAAGATTAATTTTCATAGGGTATCCTTTTATTTGTTACCTCATAAATAGTATTGGGGGCTATTTAGATTAACACAAGGAAAAAAGAGAGATATTTGAGGTTTATTTGCATCTTTTGCTGATTTAAATCATACGTTGCGCAAAGTTTATGCAAAGCCCATAGTACACGGGCTTTCAGACGTCTACTTAACTTAAACACAGATTAATTAATCTGTGTACGAACAGCAGTAATCAGCAAAATCCGATACTTTCACTTTAAAGCTCACATTAGCATCAACATTAAACGATTCACCTGCGTTAAATGTTTTCCACTCACTTGCCTCTGGTAATAAAATATCCCATTGGCCCGCTAAAAGCTCCATGCACTCTTTTTGGTTTGTATCAAAAACAAACTCACCTGGTTGCATAAAGCCTAATGTTTTTGCTTCGCCATTTCCTAAAAGTACAGTTCGGCTCGACACCTTGCCATCAAAATACACATTGGCTTTTTTTACTACACTTACGTTATCGAACTTTGGCATTTTTAGCTCCTGCTAATTTTTATATTTAATTGCGGTCACATTGCCTGATACATAATGAGCTTGCAAGGAAGTGGAGCGAAAAACATTCAGTTAAAACGCCACAATGGCAAACAACAACTTATTTTTATTGAATATTAGCTTTAGAGGATACATTAAATAATTAGAAGCTGCGCTTTTTACGTGAGCAAGCTCTACGTCTACAAATAACGATCCTTAACTTTTGGTGCAACTTTTTGTAGATGCGCATATTTCTGGCTTTTAAAAGTAACTCTTTTATAAAAGGCGGGCTTTGAGAAAGTTAAAAACCCTGCGAGTTATCTGTTATTAAATTATCGTGGTCGGGAGGTAACTCAGTAAGCTTTATTGATTCCATAATCAGCTGTTGTGATTCTAGTGCATGATCCGCCCATTTTTTATGCTTATCAGAGCGATCAATACGATGATTAAATTCAACCTCTAAAAAAGCATGTTCACTTAATGGTAAACAATAAAAATCTTGGCGAGAAAGGACATTATCTCTGCACTCTTTGTAAAACACCCACAGGCGATTATTAATAATTATCTCTTTAGCCGCTGGTAAGGGCGGTTGACCATGTAGTTTGATGTATTCCTCAATTTCTTCCTCTATTTCAGCTTCAGTCCACGCCACTGAACTTTTACTCTTTTGTAATTTGATTTTTTCAGTTATTTCTGTATTTTTCCCATCAGTACGCCAATGAAATTTATCATATGATTCAATAACAAAATGTTTTAATTGTGCGATATCCAGTACATTTATTTCTAAAACTTGCTTAATTCTCAATTGGCAACTGAGCATGCCATACTCACCACTTGGCAAATAACTTATTGGTGGCAAGTACATCCAGTTTTTAGTGAGCATATGTACATATACGTGCTGTAAATAATCTTGCTTATACTGATTAAACCAAGCAGTTGAATTAAAAGGAAATGAGACATCAATCGTAGAAGGTACAGCAGTAACATTACTGCTAGGCATGTCAAGGGTTAACAGTTTGTTTTCTAAAATAAGGCGATAGTGGATGCAATTTTCAAAACGGGGCCCACCTACAAAGCCACGGTAAAAAGCCTTGGCTAATTTGATCATAATCGCTTATCCGTAGGTGGTAGGGTTTTAATAAAGTTTTTTACAATATCGGCTTTTTCATTATTTCCTAGCATTTCTAGCTGAGCTGCATAGGTGACTAAGCCTAAAAACGGTAAAGTGTGTGGGCTTTCGCCAACAGAGCCACCTGTAACAAGACCTTTAAATTTCATCGAACGCACTAAACTACTGGGTGATATTTTACTGCGGTCAGCTAAGTTAGGTACAAAATCATAAGGGTTGTTACGCACTGCGATTACTTTTACACCCATGCTGTGGGCAATGCGTTTTAAACGCTCGACATTTGAGCCTGAGCCATGCACAGCAAGTTGTTGGCCTGTAAGAGGCTTACCATAATAAATACGATAGTGCTCCAGAGCCGCGCAAAAAATTATCGCGCCTTGGCTGTGCGCCAGCCATTTTACCTGTTTACCTTGTTGGCTATTTTGTGCCAGCACAGCCGCTAAATGTTGGGCATTATGGGATTTAGTACTTGAGAGTTTATCAAACGCGCACTCAATTAAGTCAAGCTTTGTATAATCGGTGGGGTTATGAAATAACGTATAAGCTTTAATACCGTCTCCCTCATAAGCTCTATCAAGGTGAGTGCCCATTAACCATGTGGCTTTGGTAAGCTCATTTTGCATACCATTGACCGCCGCATGCTGCGTTTTTATTTGTGTGGTTGGAGTTGGAATTGGCTCCCAAGCACCTTGTACTTTCTTTATTTCTTCTTCGTTCATTGCTTTGTCGTATGTATCACTGCTGCGCCTTTTCACCTCATATAACATAGTCCGCTCCGCAGAAAAGTTACTTTTAGCTCCATGTAACTGTGAATCAAATAGAATATCATCGATATTTATCATTCCATCAGTCAACATATATTGAATTAAAAAATGATAATTACGAAATGGATATTTTGTTCGCCATAAACGGCGCAGCGGGTTACGGCTGTGCTTAATTGAGTTGTTAGCATTAGGGTTCGCGCATATTTTAATGATATCGGCGCATACCATTTTTAAATCATAGTCATTAAGTTGCGATAGCATAGCGAGAGCTTGGCAAGTAAATTTAGCTTTACTAAATGGGAAGTTAACAGGGAGCTTAACACCAAAATCTCAACAGCTAAGCGCGTCAAGAGGGATAACAGAATGCGCATTGATAGTTTTATTGAGTTTAGACCAAGACATATTTCTTCCTTGTAAATGAGTCTGAATTTAAAATACTACGTTAAATTATTTGTTAGAGCAAAAGTTTTTTAACACAGTATTATAATGTTGGATTGTACTTTTTGGCTCCATTGTAGGTCGTCATTTATGGCGTCATATTTTTGATTTACCTTTAATACCAACCTGCGTAAATCTTTGAACAATTTAACGAATTAAATTGCACTATTACGTCGTTAAAAATTTTTTATTTAGAACAACTAGATACAAAAATTTTTGCCTAGTTCTAGCGTAATTTTCTTAACGTTAAATAGACCCCATATATAAGCAGATTGGTATAACGCGCTAAAGCACGACCTACAAACAAAAAAGCCCGCCCTGTTTTACACAAGGCGGGCTTTTAACCTTTAAAGCAATCGATTAAAAAAGCTCGTTTGCTTTGCTTACAATGTTTGCCACTGTAAAGCCAAAGTGCTCAAACAGCTCGCCAGCAGGCGCTGACTCACCAAAAGTAGTCATACCGACTACTGCGCCATTTAGGCCTACGTACTTGTACCAGTAATCAGCAATACCCGCCTCTACTGCTACGCGGCGTAAAACAGATGCCGGTAATACGCTTTCTTTGTATGCTGCGCTTTGATCTTCAAAGGCATCAGTACATGGCATAGATACAACACGTACCTTTTTACCTTGGCTGCGTAGTTCGCTTGCTGAATCTTGTGCTAGTTGCACTTCAGAGCCCGTCGCAATAAAGATAATCTCTGGATTACCGTCACAGCTAAGGATG
This sequence comes from Pseudoalteromonas sp. SG45-5, assembly GCF_014164085.1. Taxonomy (NCBI): domain Bacteria; kingdom Pseudomonadati; phylum Pseudomonadota; class Gammaproteobacteria; order Alteromonadales; family Pseudoalteromonadaceae; genus Pseudoalteromonas; species Pseudoalteromonas sp. SG45-5. The sequence continues at coordinate 51,106 of NZ_JACJEM010000006.1, forward strand.
TAACCACCCTTTTTAACGTCTGCTAATTGCTGTGCGTCACGCGCTTGCTGCTCAAGACCTTGGCGAGTAAAGATTAACGATGTAGGACCGTCTTTACGCTCAATAGCTTGTTGCCATGCAATTGCCGACTCAACTTGGTCACATGGACGCCAGTTGTATAAGTTAGGCGTTAAACGCATGCTTGCAATTTGCTCTACTGGTTGGTGAGTTGGACCATCTTCACCTAGGCCGATTGAATCGTGCGTGTATACAAAAATGCTTGGTTGCTTCATTAATGCAGCCATACGTACGGCATTTTTTGCATATTCAACAAACATTAAGAACGTAGCACCATAAGGAATAAAGCCTTTATGAAGGGCAATACCATTCATAATTGCCGACATACCAAACTCACGTACACCGTAGTAAATGTAGTTACCGCTTGCATCATCTGCCGTTAAACCTTTAGAGCCATCCCAAATTGTTAAGTTTGAGCCTGCTAAATCGGCTGAGCCACCCATGAATTCTGGCAATAACGGACCAAATGCGTTTAAAGCATTTTGCGATGCTTTACGAGACGCTGGATTTGCAGGGTTTGCTTGCAATTGCTCAATATATGCTTGAGATTTTTCAGCCCAATCACCAGGCAGTTCGTTGTTAATACGACGCTTGTATTCAGCAGCAAGCTCTGGGTATGCTTTTGCGTATGCTGCAAATTTTTCGTCCCAGCTTGATTCAAGCTGCTGACCTTTTTCTTTGCTATCCCATTGTGCGTAAATATCATCAGGAATTTCGAACGCATCGCCAGTCCAACCTAAAAATTCGCGAGACGCTTTAATTTCGTCATCACCTAGTGGTGCACCGTGACAATCGTGGCTGCCCGATTTGTTAGGTGAACCGTAACCAATAATTGTTTTACAACAAATTAGTGATGGCTTGTCCGTAACGCTTTTTGCTTCGCTAATTGCAGCACTTACTGCATCGCTGTCGTGACCATCAACACCACTAATTACATGCCAACCGTATGCTTTGAAACGAGCTGGCGTATCATCAGTAAACCAACCTTCTACTTCGCCATCGATTGAAATGCCGTTGTCATCCCAAAATGCAACAAGTTTACCCAGACCTAATGTGCCTGCAAGTGAACCTGCTTCATGAGAAATACCTTCCATTAGGCAGCCATCGCCCATAAATGCATAGGTAAAGTGATCAACAATATCGTGACCTTCACGGTTAAACTGTGCAGCGAGTGCTTTTTCAGCAATTGCCATACCTACGGCATTTGTGATCCCTTGACCTAATGGGCCCGTAGTAGTTTCGATTCCTGGTGCATAGCCATATTCAGGGTGACCTGGTGTTTTAGAATGCATTTGACGGAAGTTTTTAATTTCGTCTAGTGGTAAGTCATAACCACTTAGGTGCAATAGAGAATAGATAAGCATTGAACCGTGGCCGTTTGAAAGAATAAATCTGTCACGGTCAGCCCACTCTGGATTCGTTGGGTTATGTTTTAGATAATCGCGCCATAATACTTCTGCGATATCGGCCATGCCCATTGGGGCTCCAGGGTGGCCAGATTTGGCCTTTTGTACTGCGTCCATTGACAAGACGCGAATAGCATTTGCAAGTTCTTTGCGAGATGGCATGAATTCTCCTACCTTTATGTGTATTTGCACGGGTATTAATGTATTCGTTTATGCATCCAAGTAACTTGGACACTGTAATACATCTATTCTTACTTATTGTGGGGGCTGTGTGCAATTAAAAACCCTATAAAAGGAGCTATTATGAATATTTTTTAAGACCATAATGATATTAGTTATTTTATTTAGACGTCTAGGCGTAAAAACACTATGCAAGGTGTTTTGTTTTCGATAAAATACGCCCCTTAATTTTTTAGCGCTAATACCGACGTTTGTGAAGCGCAATATTTGTGAGCAGAAATACAATGGCAAAACATTTATTTACTTCTGAATCAGTTTCTGAAGGTCATCCGGATAAAATCGCCGATCAAATCTCTGATGCGGTACTTGATGCTATCCTAGAGCAAGACTCTCATGCCCGCGTAGCGTGTGAAACTTACGTGAAAACCGGTATGGTTATGGTTGGTGGTGAAATCACTACTAGCGCATGGGTTGATATCGAAGAAATTACACGTAAAACAATTCGTGACATTGGCTACACAAATTCAGACATGGGTTTTGATGCAGACTCATGTGCAATTTTAAACACTATTGGTAAACAGTCTCCTGACATTAACCAAGGTGTTGACCGTACTAGCCCAGAAGAGCAAGGCGCGGGCGATCAAGGCTTAATGTTTGGTTACGCATGTAACGAAACAGAAGTACTAATGCCTGCTCCAATTACTTACTCACACCGCTTAGTACAACGCCAAGCTGAGGTTCGTAAAAGCGGCGAGCTTAACTGGTTACGTCCAGATGCAAAATCTCAAGTTACTTTTGCATACGAAAACGGCAAGCCAGTAGGTATTGATGCTGTTGTACTGTCTACTCAGCACAGCGAAGACATTTCTCAAGCTGATTTAGTAGAAGCTGTAATGGAAACTATCATCAAGCCAGTACTTCCTGCAGAGCTTATTACAAGCGCGACTAAGTTTTTCATTAACCCAACAGGTCGTTTTGTAATTGGCGGACCAATGGGCGATTGTGGTTTAACAGGTCGTAAAATCATTGTAGATACATACGGTGGTATGGCTCGTCACGGTGGTGGTGCTTTCTCAGGTAAAGATCCATCAAAAGTTGACCGTAGTGCTGCATACGCTGCACGTTATGTTGCTAAAAACATTGTTGCTGCTGGTCTTGCTGACAAGTGTGAGCTACAAGTTTCTTACGCAATTGGTGTTGCAGAGCCTACATCTATTAGCGTTGAAACGTTTGGTACAAGCAAGCTAGAAGAAAGCCGTTTAATCGAGCTTATTCGTGAACACTTTGACTTACGTCCTTACGGCTTAATTCAAATGCTTGATTTAGAGCGCCCTATCTACCTTCCTACAGCGGCTTATGGCCACTTTGGTCGTGACGAATTCCCTTGGGAACGTACAGATAAAGCTGAAGCACTTCGCGCAGCAGCTGGCCTTTAATTGGTTAAGTAACTATCTAAATAACTTGAACCCTGGATAATAAGTTGGTAAATCTCTTAACCAGTGTTCAGGTTAAATACAAAAAAAGCGCCAATTGGCGCTTTTTTTATGCATAATTAAAGTATCAAAAATTAAATAAAGGCAGCCTGTAAAAACTGCTTTTTTAATCCATCCCTCTGGTAAGCAAATGCCACGCTGTAGCCATATATTGATTATATGCTTGCTCTGTTTGGCTGTCGACGGCTTTAAATTCAGGTTTATGGTTTGGTGATAAACGTGTTTTATCAAGTGGATCTATTTTTTGGTATTCATAGACCGAAGATAAATCACCACGCCAAAGCTCTGTTTCAGTTCGTATTGTTTGAAAGCCAAATACAGTGCGCTCTTTTTCTGGCATATTTAGTAATGATTGCCCCATACTATAAAATTCAGTATTTTTTGGCGCTATTAGGTTTAATAAAGTCGGTGCAATATCCATGTGGCTTGCTAGTTGATCTTTAGCGACCCAATTTGAATTAACCCCTTTACCATAAATTACAATCGGAACATGAGTTAGCTCGTACAGATCAGGCTGGTGATGAAGGTAACGACGACCATAATGATCCCCCGTTATTATGAATAAAGCATCTGGGTATCGCTGCTCCATTTTACGAACAAACTGACCTAACATTTTGTCTGAGTACCAAAGGTGTCCCAACACATAAGGGTCTAGCAAGTCATCGCCTAAGGCTTGGATTTCTTTTGGATAATCTGCCAAAGATTTAAAAGGGTAACCATATTGATCTAAATCTAGGTTAAATGGACCATGGTAGCTGCCGCTCATAATGAGATTAAAACTTTTATCGTTTGTTGTCTTATCAACTAAATCAAATAATTGCCCATCGTCAATTCCCCACACACCAGCACTGCCTTTTCCTCCAGCATCAACTGCTGAAAATACTTTATCGACACCTTGTGAAAGTGCATATTCTCCGACATTTTGCCATGATAATAAGCCACCATAGTAAAATCGGCTTTTGTAACCTAGCTGCTCTACTTGGCTAAATATTGACATTTTACTGGTTGGCTTTTGAGGTCCAATACGGCTCATATTCACACCAGCATACGCAATACCCGACATAAGGCTTGATAACGAATTCATTGTGCTACTTGCGGCAGGCAAAACATTATCTAAATAGATGCCTTTACTCGCCAAGTTACTTAGTTCGTTAGTTAAGTTAAGTGATGCATATTTTTGTTGTAACGGCCAAGCATCGTAACTTTCCATTACGATAAAAAATATCTGTGATGGAGCAGCCAATAATGGAGCATTTGTTTTTTGCTCAAAAGCGGCTAGAGGGTTTTCTATCGTTGGTAAGTTTTTTTCTAGATAAGGGTTGTGGCCATTTAAACCAAAGCTCTGTAAGTCGTTATAGTCTTTAATCGCATAAATAAAGCTTCTAAACGGGTTTATTACTAGGTTATTTACAAATGCATCGGCTGTTACTGCTGACCATTTTCTGGACGCTGGACGTGTTTCAAAAGACCCTCGTATTGCGCATACAAATAACACAACTATTAAAATAATTAGTATTGTGCGCTTATAAATACAAGTAGTGAAAAGGCGATTAATAAATGTATAGTGTTTTTGATCAACCACTTTATTTATTTTAAACGTTAGCGCTAATAAAATAACTAAACTAAGAAGACTACCCCATGGTTTATATTGCTCAACAACTGTTAAAGCAATAGCCTGTTGATCGTCTTTCAACCCTTCAAGCATAAAGTAGTTAAATTGGCTGCCGTACTCTGTTATATAAGTAACACTCACAATGCATAGTAACGTGGTGACTATAAAAAATATTCTTCCCGTATACAGACGAGCCTTACTTACCCAGTGCCCTAAACGCATAGGTTGTAAAATACAGTTTAAAAGAAATGCGATGCTAAAGCATACACCGGTAGCTGCTGAATCAAATGCAAAACCCGCTTTTAACGTTGCAAAAATAGCATCTGCATCTAACTGTGCTGTTATTCTGTCTTTAAAATAGATCAAAAAGAAAACGCGAAAACTCATAAAAAGTAAAACGCCGGCAAACCATAGTGTTGCAATACGTCCACTTTCTTTTACAAACTGTAGCCAACGACTCGCAGGAGCCATGTGAGAATCAAACAAAGGTGTGTCCTTAAATGAAATATCCTTGGGCGCGCAATTTTACTGAATAAACAAAAGCCAACAACAAAACAAATGTAATTATTTGTAATTAATTAAATAACTTTAATTTATAGGTAGGACTGCATTTCTAAATGAGTTAGGTTTATACTCGTTAAATAATAAAAGCTTTAAGGGTAGTTAGATGGCCGACAATTTTCGCGTTATATTTGCAGGGTTAGCTGATGGCACTAACGCTAAAACAGCATGTACAAACCTAGCAGAAAAATTAAAAACCTCTGAAGAAAAAGTAACTACTTTTTTTAAGGGTAAATCACTCTTCGCACCGAGCAATAAAGATAAAGCCTTAAAACAGGCTAAATTACTTGCTAGTTTAGGGATCCAAAGCAAACTACAAGCCGTTTCGAGTAACGCTCAAAACACTTCTGCTCTAGCAAATAATGATCGACGTGATGAACGAATTTTTGATGCGCTAGATTACATCACAAGTAGCTTAATTCGCCTCGAAGAAAAACTAGAAGAGCTAGAGCAACGTCTTCCTGAAATTGAATCAAAAACACCCGTTTCAAATAGTGAAGAATGGCAGGACGACGATCTTATGCTTGATGAAGAGCTTATTAGCCCGCCTAATGAGCGCAGTAATATCGTTTTATATTCACTTATAGCAACAGTAATCACACTGCTCATAGTGTTAGCTGCATATTTAGCATTTCCTAATTTATTCTCTTTTTAATTATGTTCTGGGAACGAAAATGAGCAATAAACGTTCACAGATAAGAGAATATATCCGTAAAACCCGTAATAACTTATCAAAAAGTCAACAGGGTACAGCGGCTCAGCAAGTAAACATGAATTTTATTCAATATTTAAAAGATAAAAAAACAACTAAAAAAGAGCATATTGCAATTTATTTAACTAATGACGGAGAGTTAGACACTTCATTGTTAATTAAGAGTTTATGGGATTTAAATCACCACATCTACCTCCCTGTAATACACCCCTTCAATGGCGCTAATTTACTATTTCAGCGTTATGAAAAAAACTCACCCATGAGAGCAAATCGCTATGGTATCTTGGAACCTAAGCTCAACTGCACTCAAATATGCCCGTTACCAACGCTTGATTACTTACTTATGCCACTTGTTGCATTTGATGAACAAGGTAATCGTTTGGGAATGGGGGGTGGATTTTACGATAGAACGTTGGCACGTTTACATGATCAACACTGGCAAAAACCGCAACTAATTGGCTTAGCACATGAATGCCAAAAAGTTGATGAGCTACCTATTGAATCGTGGGACGTACCACTTAAAACTATTATCACTCCAGATAAAACCTACTGCTGGTAACACGTTAACTTGTATACTAGCGACATATTTATGACTAAATGAGCACAGAGCAATGACACAAGACGAATTAAAAAAAGCTGCAGCATGGGCTGCACTCGAGTTTGTAAAAGAAAACACCATAGTGGGTGTAGGCACAGGCTCAACAGTTAATCATTTTATTGATGCATTAGGCTCAGTAAAAGACACAATTGTAGGCGCGGTATCAAGCTCAGAAGCCTCTACTGCTCGTTTAAAAGAGTTGGGTATTGAAGTGTTTGAGCTTAACAACATCGATGTTTTAGATGTATACGTTGATGGCGCAGATGAAATTAACGCCCAAAATGAAATGATCAAAGGCGGTGGTGCAGCTCTGACTCGCGAAAAAATAGTCGCGGCTGTTGCTAAACAATTTGTATGTATTGTTGATGACACTAAGTTAGTAGAGACATTAGGAGATTTCCCACTTCCGATAGAAGTTATTCCAATGGCGCGCAGCTACGTAGCACGTGAGTTGTTAAAGTTGGGGGGCGATCCTGTTTACCGTCAAGGCGTAGTGACCGATAACGGTAACGTTATTTTAGATGTGTACAATTTAAATATTACCAATGCTAAACAACTTGAAGCACAAATAAATTCAATTGTTGGCGTAGTTACCAATGGCCTATTCGCAGAGCGTGGTGCTGATAAAGTAATTATTGGCACTAAAAATGGGCCTCAAATTAAATAGGATGAGGTTATGAGTAAGGTATCATTAGCAAAAGACAAAATTAAAATTCTCTTGCTTGAGGGTGTGCACCAAAGCGCAGTTGAAACGCTAAAGCGCAATGGTTATAGCAATATCGACTACGTTAAAACATCCCTACCTGAGGACGAGCTCAAAGAACGTATTAAAGATGCACACTTTGTAGGACTTCGTTCTCGCACTCATATAAATGAAGCCGTATTAGATGCGGCTGAAAAGCTCATCGCAATTGGCTGTTTTTGTATTGGTACAAACCAAGTTGACTTAAACAGCGCACGCGAACGTGGTATTGCCGTATTTAATGCGCCATTTTCTAACACTCGTTCAGTTGCAGAGCTGGTGCTTGGTGAAATTTTATTATTATTACGTGGTATTCCACAACGTAATGCAGCAGCTCACCGTGGCGGTTGGTTAAAAACGGCCAATGGTTCGTTTGAAGCGCGTGGCAAAACCTTAGGTATTATTGGCTATGGTCATATTGGTACGCAATTAGGTATCATGGCCGAAAACATTGGTATGAACGTTGATTTTTACGACATTGAGGATAAATTATCACTTGGGAACGCCACTCAAGTACATAATTTAACTCAGTTATTACAACGCTCTGATATTATTAGCTTGCACGTACCAGAAACACCGCAAACTAAAAACCTAATTGGCACCGCTGAGCTTGCTGTTATGAAGCATGGAGCTATTTTAATTAATGCTTCTCGCGGAACTGTGGTTGATATTGACGCACTTGCAGAGGCATTAACAGAGAAAAAACTCAGTGGTGCAGCAATCGATGTATTCCCAGTTGAGCCTAAATCTAACGATGAGGAATTTGTATCGCCATTGCGTGAGTTCGACAATGTTATTTTAACGCCGCACATTGGTGGTTCAACACAAGAAGCACAAGAAAATATTGGCATTGAAGTTGCCGGTAAACTAGCTAAATACTCAGATAATGGCTCTACCATCACCGCGGTCAATTTCCCTGAAGTATCACTGCCAGAGCTTGCTAATCGTAGCCGCTTATTACACGTACACCACAATCGCCCTGGCGTATTAACACAAATTAACCAAGCCTTTGCCCAGCACGGTATTAATATTGCCGCACAGTATTTGCAAACTGATGAAGCAATTGGTTATGTTGTTATTGATGTGGATACAGATCATTCAGAAGTTGCACTAAAAGAACTCAGTGCCGTTGAAGGAACAATTAGAGCGCGTATTTTACATTAATATTTAAAAGGGTCCTTATGGACCCTTTTAAACTACATGTACTTTCTTAAATACTTTTTGAACACGGGATCAGTTTTAGCCAATTCTTTTTGCTCAGCTAAAATATCTTTTAAAATAGCCCCCGATGTAAGTGGGTTTGCAAGTACAACCCTAAATACAACGGTTGGCTGGTTATCATATTTAGAAGGTGTTAAACGCGTACGAGATACGAACGAGCGACCTGATTCACGCTGCCTTTTTTGCATGCTGGCAGTAAAGCGATTTAATGATGCAAAAATATCTAAACGCGTTGCTACATCCGCTTCAGCTATTGCTTGTTTTATTTTTTTAGGTACGTAGCGGTATGTTAATAAACACAACTCGGGCTCTGAAATAAGTTCGAAATCCTCGTCGGCTTTAATTAAATCAGCAAAATAGTGCGCCTTTTTAATGCTTCGATCGATCAACATTTCGTAGCCTTTACGACCAATAACACGTAAGCAAGCATGCACTAACATCGCCATTCCAGGACGACTACCTTCAAGCGTGTGACTACCTAAGTCTTTAGAGCCTTTACGCAAAATATACTCTGCGTGGTGTTCTATCGCATCGGTTGCCGCAGGGTCTTTAAATAAAACCAAACCTGCCCCCATTGGTACATACATTTGTTTGTGCGCATCAATGGTGATTGAATCAGCGCGTTCAATGCCTTTTAATAAAGGGCGATGAGTCGTTGATAAAAGTGTTGCTCCTCCCCATGCTGCATCGACATGAAAATGACAATTGATTTGCTCTGCTAAATCGGCCATTTCATTAAGGGGATCTATATTTCCAGTTTCGGTTGTACCGGCGACCCCAATAATTGCCATTACTTTAATGCCTTGCGATTCTAGCTCAAGTGCCTTTTCACGCATCGCTCCTACATCGACTTTATTATCTTCGCTGGTTTTAATGCCTATTAAATTTTCGCGACCGATACCTAATAAATCTACCGATTTACCTAACGAGTAATGTCCACGTTCTGATATTAATACCGCTAAACCTTTGTATCCGTAATGCAGCATACCAGCAATTAAGCCTTGTGCGCCTATCCCTCTAAAATCACCATCAGGCTTGAATAAGCGGTTTCGTGCAATCCAAAGCGCAGTAATATTAGCAACCGTACCACCTGAGCAAAAAGCACCGAGAGAGGTTTTAGCGCTGTGCATCCATTTAGAATAAAATGAGTCTTCTTGCCCATAAGCTAAATGATGCATCATTCCAAGCACTTGGCGCTCAAGAGGTGTAAATGCTTTAGACGTTTCTATTTTTACTAGGTTTTGGTTTAGCCCCACCATCAATTTTGACAGCGGTAATAAAAAATGTGGCAAAGCCGAAGTCATATGACCTATAAAACTGGGGGCTGCGGTATGCACTGAATGCGCAACGAGCTGCTCCATTATGTCCTGTGCATAAGCAGATACAAACGTTGGATCCTCAGGGATAACAGCCGATTGAAAATCTTTTTCAATTTCATGTAATGGTTTTTCAATTGCCGCAATATTTTCGTTTAAGAAACCTGCTAAATTACTCGAAATTTCAAGCTCGATTTTGCTTAAAGTTGAGTCTGGCGCTTCAGGTACAGTAAATATACGCTTAAGGCTTTCTTTAGAGGCGACGGCACAACGCTTTTGATCCATCTTAATACCTAGTGTGTGTAGCTAAAACACGTGTTTATCAGAGGAAAATGCTCAATTTAGGCATTTTTTAAGCAACAGTGTTTTTGAATAATTGCGCTAACTTTACTGCAATATAACTAAAATGTCTCGTTTAAAGCCATAAAAGCGCTCAAATCCATGACAAAAAAATGATAATTTAATTAATATTTTAATCGGCCCAATAAATACCAATTATTTATTGGGCATTTACATATTTTGCGTATAATAAAATGATAATAAAAAAGGAATATTTATGCTTAAAGGAAGAGTAAAAGTAAGTTGGTTAATGGCTGGCTTTTCATTATTTTTAATCAGTTTACTTACTTATGTTTACTACACCTATCAAACGACTCGCGCTGAAATAATGCAATCGGTCGACACCCGCCTACTAAATGCTGCAACTAGCGTAAAGCATATTTTGGGCGAGGAGTACCTCAGCAGAGTTAATCGAGGTGAAGCCATTGATTTTTCTGAATATCAAACTAAGAGCAAACAGCTTTCTGAGTTTGCCCAAGCGCTCGACATCGCTTATGTTTACTCTATGATATTAAAGAACGACAAAATTTACTTTAGTGGTTCTAGCTATACACAAGACGATCTAAGCAATGGCAAAGTAACTCAGTTTTTAGATATTTACCCTGAAGCAACAGATGCAAATATTAGCGCTTTTTATTCAACCGAACCCGTATTTGAAATATCGAGCGATCAATGGGGTCATTTTAAAACCATTTTTATTCCTTATGTTGATACAGCGAGTGGGCACACCTACCTAACCGGTGCCGACATTACAATTTATGATTTAAACCAAAAGCTTAAGGAAAGTGTATCTAAAGCAGCGGCAATGGCGAGTTTCTTCTTTTTTATCGCATTACTTGTTGCAGCTATTTATATCTATTTGCTCAAACGTTCTTTAGCAACAGACTCAAGTACAGGCTTTGAAAATCATATTGCTCTTGAGTATTTTATTAAACAAAGTAATGCACACCATATGCAACTTGCGGTTATTTGGATCAACGAAATTGAAGATATAAATAGCTTCTATGGTACTGAGGTCGGCGATAAAGTAATGAAAAACTTACTTATTCATTTTAAACGCCGCAGCTCTTCTCGTTGTCGTGTGTACCGCTTAGCGACGAATAAGCTAGTGTTACTTGCGCCTAAGGAAATCCCTTACGATGAATTTACTGATCTTATTGAAACCTATAACTTTAATGCTCCACTGCTCACCGATCCATTTATTTATATTACTCTGTGCGCTGGAATAGCCAGTGGCAATAAATCGCTGCTACTCGAAAATGCTCACATAGCGGCATTACAAGCCAAACAAGGTCGTCATACCGTCGTTAATTACTCAAAAGCACTTCACGATGTAAAAGTACAATATCAATACAATGTCGAAATGGCTAAAGAGGTTCGCGAAGCGTTTGATAACAATCGCATTGTCCCTTATTTTCAGCCTATTATTGATATAAACACTAAACGCGTAGTGCAGTATGAATGTTTAGCGCGCATGGTTACAGCAAGTGGTGAAATACTCAAGCCTGAGGCTTTTTTAAATGTGGTTACCCGTTCAAGAATGGATGGCTTATTGACCCGCACACTATTTTCACAATGTATTAGCCGCTTTAGAAAAACAGATATTTGCTGGAGCTTAAATATAACCGCGCAAGATATGCTTGATCCTAGTTTGAGTGAGTTTATAGCCGACGAATTAAAACGTTATCCACACCCGAGCAACATCACTTTGGAACTTTTGGAAACACAGGCAATTGCTAATTTTTCAGAGGTAAAAGCATTTATAGGAATGGTTAAAACCAAAGGTGTAAAAGTAATTATTGATGATTTTGGTAGCGGTTATTCGAATATTTCTAACGTGCTTAAACTTGAAGTCGATGGTATTAAACTAGATGGCGCTTTAATAAAGCAAATAGTAAACGATAAAGATATCTATCTATTTATTGAGCACATTGCTAGCTTTGCAAATCAGTTGGGGTTACAGTTAATGGCTGGTTCGGTGGAAAATGCGACCATAGTGACCGCGCTGAAAAAAGCGAATGTGACGCTGATGCAAGGTGTTTACTTTGCTCACCCAGCGCCACATGTTAATTCACAAATTGATGAAGAATTAACAAGCTAAATTGGTCATCAAATTAAGTTAAATTAATAATAAGTCGGTGGCTTTGCTGGCCACTGGCCCAGTATTTTCGCTCAAAAGGCGTAATCGCATCATCAGATTCATAAAGCGCTACATCGCAAGAGTTACCAGTGAGTTCAAGCGCTCTTGCAAACTCTTTAACGTAAATATCCCAATTGCTACGTACTTCTAGTAAACCGCCTAATTTAACGATAAACGGAAAAATAGCCGCGCCATGCCAACGTCTTCGAATATGTTTAGACTTAGGCCACGGGTTTGGATACAACAAATAATGGTGCGTAGGTTGCCAATTAGCAGCAACCGCTAAGCGCCAAAAGTCGTTTAAGTCTGCTTGCACTAAAATATATTGCCCGCTGTCGGTTTGTTTATATTCAACATCATGTTTATCAAGGCGGTGCGATGATTTATCAATGCCTACCACAAGTGCATCAGGGTGGCGCTTAGCTAAATTAGCTGTACTTTCCCCGACCCCACAACACGAGTCTAAAATAAGCGGGCCACTAAAGGCTTGTACTTTAGCATTAACCTCGTCAAATGCGGCCTGAGTATGCGCTGCAATCGGTTTTTTAAACTCAGCCTCTAAGTGCTTATTTACTATTTCATCAAGCTTTTCGTGAATACCCGCTTGATTAGATACAATACTACGTGAATTTGCATCACTCATTAGTGTCTTAGCCCCACACCTTTTTTAATTAACGTAAGCGCTAATGTAAATAACGCTGTTATAAATACTAAAATAATGCCTAGCGCGAGTGTTAAATCAACATCCGACACACCCAAAAAGCCGTAACGAAACGCGTTAACCATATAAATTATAGGGTTTATTTGCGATACGTTTTGCCAAAATTCTGGCAATAGCGTAATTGAATAAAATACACCACCTAAGTAAGTTAATGGCGTTAAAATAAAAGTAGGGATAATGCTTATATCGTCAAAACTATTTGCGTAAATTGCATTAATTAAACCACCTAGTGCAAATACAGCCGAGGTTAAAATAACCGTCGCCATAATTACAAAAATATTATGAATTTGAATATCAACAAATAATAACGACACACAGGTCACTATAAAGCCCACCATTATACCGCGCGTCATACCGCCACCCATATAACCTAGAACAATGATGTAGTTAGGTACAGGTGCAACTAAAAGCTCTTCAATACTTTTTTGAAACTTTGTTGAATAAAAACTAGAGGCTACATTTGAATAGGAATTAGTAATGACCGACATCATTATAAGGCCCGGTACAATAAACTCCATGTAGCTAAAGCCCCCCATGTCGCCAATGCGTGAACCTATTAAGTTACCAAAAATAACAAAATATAAACTCATTGTAATTGCAGGCGGTACTAAGGTTTGCACCCAAATACGTAAAAAACGAATACATTCTTTGATCCATAAACTTTTTAAGGCTACGCCATATTTAAACATTTATTCGCCCCGCCCTTGCTCTAGTAATCCGACAAATAACTCTTCGAGTCTGTTTGCTTTATTTCGCATACTTAACACTGTATTACCTTGGTTTGTTAATGCGCTAAATACCGCATTTAAGCCCTGTGATTTAGCGACTTCGACTTCAACAGTATGATCATCCGTCATGGTAAATTTATAACCATCAAGTGTGACTGGATTTGCTGGCACTTTTAAATCTAAAATAAAGGTTTCTTTATCAAGCTTTGCAAGCAGTGCTTTAATTGTGGTGTTTTCAACAATTCGGCCACTGTCGATAATAGCAATGTTTTTACACAGTAATTCGGCTTCTTCAAGGTAATGGGTGGTTAAAATAATGGTCACGCCTTGCTCATTAATTTGGCGTAAAAAGTCCCACATTGAACGACGAAGTTCTATGTCGACCCCTGCTGTTGGCTCATCAAGTATAAGCAGTTTTGGTTCGTGCATGAGTGCGCGAGCAATCATTAAGCGGCGTTTCATACCACCTGAAAGCGTACGCGCTTGTTTGTCTTTTTTCTCAAGTAAGCCAAGCTGCGCTAGGTATTTGTCGGCGCGCTTGTGGGCTTCACCGCGTGGTACTCCATAATAACCAGCTTGATTAACGAGTATTTGGCTAAGCGTTTCAAATTGGCTGAAGTTAAACTCTTGCGGCACTAAGCCCAAATGCGCTTTAGCTGCTTCTAAGTCAGTATCAATATCACAACCGAATACTTCTACTTTACCTTTTGTTTTATTCACCAAAGACGAAATAACACCAATAGTGGTTGATTTACCCGCTCCATTTGGACCAAGCAGCGCAAAAAAGTCGCCCTCTCGCACTTGTAAATCAACGCCTTTTATAGCCTCAACACCATTTTTATAAACCTTGGTAAGGCCTTCAATATTTAAAGCAATAGTTTGCTTATTCATTACTTACCCTCACCATAACCCCAACGTTTTGTTAGGTTATGTTCAATGTTTAAATGATCTAAAATTCTCGCCACCATAAAATCAACTAAGTCTTCAATACTTTGCGGTTTATGATAAAAGCCCGGCGCTGCTGGCATAATTGTTACCCCTAAACGAGATAACTTAAGCATGTTTTCTAAATGAATTTCGTTAAATGGTGTTTCGCGTGGTACTAAAATAAGCTGCCCACGTTCTTTAATAACCACATCAGCGGCGCGCTCTAATAAGTTATCAGACGCCCCTACTGCAATTGCAGAAACCGACCCAGCACTGCATGGACATACCACCATTTTTTTAGGTGCAGCAGAGCCCGAAGCCACAGGGCTAAACCAGTTATCTTTACCGTATACTTTTAGCTGTTCAAGTTTGGCATTAAACAGCGTACTTAACTGCTCTGTGGCTTTATCTTCATTACCAGAGAGCTTAATATTTGATTCTGTATCAAGCACCACTCGCGCAGCACTTGAGATAAGTACGTAAACTTGAAATTGCTGCTCAAGCAATACTTCAAGTAGCCTTAAACCATAAGGCGCACCCGATGCGCCACTAAAAGCGAGCGTAATTTTATCTTTAAATTGCACGTTATTCTCCGCTGTATTTAGCAGCTAAACCATCAACAAGGTGTTGATGAAGACCATTAAAACCGCCATTGCTCATAATTAAAATATGTTGATTAGGCTCAATATTTTCAAGCACCGTATCAATAATTGTTTGTGTACTGGTAAAGCACTGCATACCGGCTTTATCTGCTTGCTCTTTTAGCGACCAGTTTAGATTCTCTGGCTCAAAAAGTAGCACGTCGTCAGCATCACGTAGTGAATCTAATAATGTATATTGGTGCACGCCCATTTTCATGGTGTTTGAGCGTGGCTCTAAAATAGCGATAATTTTTTCATCGCCTACTTTTGCGCGCAGTCCTGCAAGCGTTGTTTTAATTGCCGTTGGGTGATGCGCAAAATCGTCATACACTTTAATATTATTTATATCAGCCTTTAGCTCCATGCGCCTTTTCGGGCTAATAAACTCCCCTAACGCATCAATACTATGATCAACAGCTATACCCACATGGCGCGCTGCTGCGATAGTCATAATTGCATTTTTAACGTTATGCTCGCCTATTGCTTGCCAGCAAACAGTGCCCTGCTTTTCGTTATTTAAAAGTACATTAAACTCACTACCATCGGCTTTTATTAATTCATAGCCCCAATCACCCCCTAGGGTTTCGCTTTCACTCCAAAGCCCTTGTGCTATTACGTCATTAAGCGCTAGGTCTTGCTTAGGCCAAATTACTTTGCCACTTTGAGGTAATGTACGCATTAAGTGATGAAATTGTTTTTTTATTGCGTTTAAATCTTCAAAAATATCAGCATGATCAAATTCAAGATTGTTTAAAATAAGCGTACGCGGAAGGTAGTGTACAAACTTACTGCGCTTATCAAAAAAAGCAGTGTCGTATTCATCGGCTTCAATAACAAAAAATGGCGTTTCACCGACTTTGGCCGATACACCAAAATTTTGGACTATGCCGCCAATTAAAAACCCTGGTTTTAAACCTGCGTACTCTAAAACCCACGCAAGCATACTTGCTGTGGTTGTTTTACCATGCGTACCGGCGACAGCAAGTACCCACGAGTTTTGTAATAAATTATGTTTAAGCCATTCAGGGCCGGAGGTGTAAGGCAGACCTTTATCAAGCACATATTCAACACACGGGTTACCACGGCTCATTGCATTACCGATAACTACCATATCTGGCTTTGGATCTAATTGAGATACAGCATAGCCTTGAGTCAGTTCAATGCCGAGTTCTTCAAGTTGCGTGCTCATTGGTGGATAAACGTTTTGATCAGAACCCGTTACTTTATGCCCTAGTGATTTAGCAATGGCTGCAATACCACCCATAAACGTGCCACAAATACCCAAAATATGTATATGCATATACTTTCCTTAAATTGTGTGACTACTTTACAGCGGTGCAAAGTTTAATGGCGCTATGATGCCAAAATTCGCGCTTAGTTACCATTGCGAGTAAGCATTTCACTCGTGCCTAACTGACCACTTGATAACAAAAAAGCCTTCTTAGTCAGAAGGCTTTTTTGTTATTCGATAATTTACTACATCGTTAAAAGTATAATTAAACCTACACCGAGTAATAAACGATATATCACAAATGGCAACATACCCATTCGCTCTATTACTTTTAAAAACATAAATATACATGCATAAGCCGATAAGAACGATAGTACCACACCAAGTAATAATGTATTCCAATCAACTACATGGTCACCCAGTGCAAGCTCTGCAATATAATAAAGCCCCATCATAGAAATAATCGGAATAGCTAGTAAAAACGAAAAACGTGCAGCGCTTTGTTTATTCATGCCCAGCATTAAACCTGCAGTCATGGTTATACCTGAACGTGAAGTACCAGGGATCATTGCAACAGCTTGTGCAAAACCAATAATGAGCGCTGTTTTCCAATTAAGTTGGTAAATAGTTTTAATTTGTTTACCTTTTGCATCGGCGTACCAAAGCAATAAACCAAACACAATTGTGGTAGTAGCAATTACCCAAGCGCTTCGCAGATACAACTCAATAAAATCTTTTAAAAGTAAGCCTAAAATAGCAGCGGGGACAGTCCCTAAAATTATCCACCAGCCTAGCTTACTATCGTCAGTAGTACCTTGCGCGCCAAATGATTTAAACCACGCACTGAGTATATCGGCCACCTCTTTGCGAAAATAAATAACAACGGCAATTAAAGTACCAACATGTACTGCCACATCAAATGCGAGTCCTTGATCTTCCCAGCCTAAAATTTGTGATGGTAGAATTAAATGCGCAGAACTTGATATTGGTAAAAACTCTGTAAATCCCTGTATGAGGGCTAAAATAATTATTTCGATAATACTCATAGGTTAGAAAACTCCACCTTCCATAGCTTTTGTTGGGGGTTATTATATTCATTCCATAACTGCGCAATCGTTTGCTTAGCCACAGGATGATAAAAATCTGGGGCAACCTCACTCAGAGGTTGTAATACAAATGCATTTTTAGTTATTTCATCACGTGGTAATTGCGCTGGGGAGTCGCAAATTACATCATCATAAAACAGTAAATCTAAATCGAGCGTTCGTGGACTAAATTTTTTATCATTCGCTGTGCGTCCATTATCACGCTCTATTAGTTTTAATAAAGCGCATACATCAGCAAGCGACATATCAGTTGTAGCGCCAACTACTGAATTATAAAAATTATTGCCAGCAAACCCAACTGCTTCACTTTCAAAAACAGACGAGTGCACAATGTGCTCAAATTGCTGCTTAAGTGCAATTAATGCACATTGAATATAATGCGCTTTATTTATATTTGACCCTAGGCTGATATAAATTTGAGCCATTTAGTCAGTTGCCTTAACACGTGTAATTTCAACACCCACAGTTTGTGCTTGTGCTACTGCTGCAGGTTTACTTACTCTTATAGTAACTTGTGGCGTATTGAACTCGCTTAAAATAATATCCGCTAGCTGCTCCACTAGCGTTTCAAGTAATTCAACAGGCTTAGCGGTGCTGTGTTCAATGACTCGTTCACTCACCTTTGAATAATCAAGTGCTAAATTAATGTCATCATTGGCTGCTGCGGGCTTAATATCACTAAGCATTTCAATATCAAAATAAAGGCTCTGTTTACTTTCTTTTTCAAAGTCGTACACTCCAATAATGGTGTCGACGTGCAATTGAGATATAAATACCTTGTCCATTGATACTCCAAATGACAAAAACGACTGAATAGTGATATTAAGCATTAATAAAATTAATACTGCCTATGCTTTAATCAGTGTTTAAATATGTAAAAAATCCTTCTACAATAACGAAATAGCTCGGTTAGCTAATAATTAAAGAAGCATAATAATTTTTTACGATAAATTTTGCCGCCAATAATAGCCCAAAAGCAATGCTAATTGCATTAAATGTGATTAGTATAATGATAAAAAAGTAAGGAAGCGTGTGTTAGCCATTTTGATGTTTGTTTTAGCTTATTTCCTCGGGTCGATTTCATCGGCTATATTAGTGTCACGGCTATTCAAACTTCCTGATCCTCGTACTAACGGTTCTAACAACCCCGGCGCTACAAATGTTTACCGATTAGGCGGAACATTGCCCGCATGCCTTGTTTTGGTTTTTGATATTTTAAAAGGCACTATTCCGGTTTGGGGGGCTTACTTTTTAGAGTTGGAACCTTTAGCGCTTGGGTTAGTCGCCGTAGGTGCTTGTTTGGGGCATATGTACCCTGTATTTTTTAGCTTTAAGGGCGGTAAAGCTGTAGCAACTGCGTTCGGTTCATTATTGCCTATTGGCTTATCACTAGCTGGTTTACTGGTATGTACTTGGCTTCTTATTGTTGCAATAACACGTTATTCATCACTTGCCGCATTAGTTACCGTATCGCTAGCACCTCTTTACACTTGGTTAATAAAACCTCTTTATACGCTTCCAGTTGTATTTATAACGCTATTAATTATTTTTCGTCATCGCACTAATATTGTTCGTTTATTCAGTGGGGATGAACCAAAGGTGGGCGCTAAAAAAGCACCCACTGATGAAAACAAAAATATCTAAAATATGAGTCATTAAATCGGCTCAAGACTGTCTATTGGCCAACGTGGCTTTGTTTTCATATCAAGACTTGCAAATTGGCCAGCCTTTAAACGCTGCATACCTGCATAAGCAATCATAGCACCATTGTCGGTACAAAATTCAGTGCGAGGATAAAACACCTCACCTTTCATACCTTTCATAACACGCTCAAGCTGCAGTCGAAGCTGCGTATTGGCGCTCACTCCACCTGCAATTACTAAACGTTTAATGCCCGTTTGTTTGAGCGCACGCTTACATTTAATAACAAGGGTATCAATAACTGCGGTTTGAAATGCATGCGCTATATCGGCTTTGGTCTGCTCGTCATCGTCATTTTCACGAATAGTAATAGAGGCGGCCGTTTTTAGACCACTAAAACTAAAATCAAGGCCTGGCTTGTCAGTCATTGGGCGAGGAAATACGAAGCGTTTAGCAACACCTTGTTCAGCCATTTTAGCTAAGCGAGGACCACCTGGGTAATCAAGTCCAAGTAACTTAGCCGTTTTATCAAACGCTTCGCCTGCGGCATCATCAACTGACTCACCGAGTACTTCGTATTGACCAATACCAGCCACTTTTACCATCATGGTATGACCGCCCGATACAAGCAATGCAATAAACGGGAACTCTGGTACATTTTCTTCAAGCATTGGGGCGAGTAAATGCCCTTCCATATGATGAACAGCAACAGCTGGAATATCCCAACCGTATGCAAGCGAGCGACCAATAGAGGTGCCAACTAATAATGCCCCTACTAGGCCAGGCCCCGCTGTATAGGCGATGCCATCTAAGTCTTCGGGACCACAACCCGCTTGCGCAAAAGCTGCGTCTATAAGCGGTAGCGTTTTTCGAACATGATCGCGCGATGCGAGCTCAGGTACTACGCCCCCATAATCGGCATGTACTTTTACTTGACTGTATAGCTGATGAGCTAATAAGCCTTTTTCGTCATCATATATCGCAATACCTGTTTCATCACACGACGACTCAATGCCTAAAATTCGCACTGTACTTCTCCTGCCTTTAAAATTTCACTTCGCTGTTTTTATAACGCCAGGCCAATATTGGTTTGGCCATCTTCTAGGGCAAACTTTTTAAGCGCCTTTACGCTTTCAGAGGTAATACGCCCCATGTTTTCTACAAAATCAATTAGCTCACCCAATACTTCAATTTCGTATTGCATTAGTGGATGCTCTCTCACTGCTTTATTATCTGCAACTTCACCTTCAACGGTCATTTGATATTCAATAAAGCGCGCAACGGTAGCTTGCGATATTTTACTCACACTAATGAACTCTTGCTCATCTTGCGCCATTAAACCATGCATTAAACTAAGTAAAGAGGTAGCAGCATCAATTGCAGGGTAAGTACCAAACATATCAAAATCAGCAAGTTCAGGAACATTTGGTTCTATTTTTTCAACTTGTTTTTCGAGATCTATTTTACTTTTAGGCAGTAATATTTTTTCCCAACAAACATTAAGCGAACTACGTAACAAGGTTTCATCACCAAACCCAGTTGCCTCGCTAAATAAACCGTAATTTGGTAGCATGCGCTCTATTAAAGCACTCGCTAAAACGGCTTTTTGTAAATAGTTTAGCTCTCTAATGCGCTGAAAATTATTTGCTTTAGTCATTTTTTAACGTCTCACACGACCAACAAAAATCAAATGTTGATCCATTATGCTCATTGCAGTTAGGGCATACCCAGTCTGGAGCTGATTGTTTTACTTGTTGATAGTTTACCAATATTTGCCGCGCATGGCGCTCTTTTATCACATAAACCTGCACACTAACCTGTGTCTGTTCAAATGGTATCTCACCGATGGCTCCTTGTAGCATTTCACCTGCAATTTTACATTCAATCCCACTTGCGAGTATTAAACCTTTAATAATATTAGCTTCAAGGGTATTTTCAGCTTTGTATATTGTAACCCATTGAAAAGCACTATCTGTTGAACTGCTATTATTAATATTTTGCAATATCCACCTCATTTATTTATGTTAACAATATCTGCACTACTTGCATGCTGCACTTTCTAAGGAATAAACATGACACTCACAACCCCAGGCCTACTTTTTCCAGCGATATCACTATTATTACTAGCCTATACAAACCGATTTTTAGTGCTAGCGCAATTAATTAGGGAGTTAAATGCCCGTGAAGGCGAATCAATTCGCCCTGTTGTAGTTGCTCAAATCACTAACTTAAGAAAACGGATAAACTTAATAAGAACAATGCAGGTATATGGCGTAGCTGCATTTTTATTGTGCACACTGTCTATGTTCGCTTTGTTTATTGAATTTAATACAACCGGTATTATTTTGTTTGGTATTAGTTTGACCTGCCTAAGCTTGTCACTCTTAACTTCCTTGTTTGAGATCTATATTTCATGCGATGCGATCGAAATAGAATTACAAAGCATTGAGAATAAACCTCTTAGTAATCGTATTAACCGTAATTTTGTTAAGTAAAAACTGATACAAGTCATTTTTCACTCAATTATTTATAAATTGTGCTTTAATCAGTACCCTTATTTGTGGCATACTTTTTCATTAAATCGAATGGTTAACTTAATGTAAGATGACTATTAATCTAATTTTAAAAATATTTTTTATTATTTACTTATATTGGATGAATAAAAAGTAAACTTTTAACGGTTAGATATTGAGATATAAAAGGGATTCCCAAAAATTGTAAATACATCAAATATTAATTTTTTAGCCACGCAGCTAAACTTAATATAATTGATGTGTGCACAATTTACAGCTTACTTATAAAAAGGGACTATAGAGTGAGATTTGAACAATTAGAGCAATTTTTAGCGCTTGGCGTATTACGTCATTTTAGACAAGCAGCAGAGCAAACTAAAATAAGTACTTCAGCACTGACCCGCAGCATTCAAACTCTTGAAGATGAAATTGGATATAAATTAGTAAAGCGCTCTACTCGCTCAGTAAAACTGACTCCTGAGGGTGAACTTTTTCTTGAATACGCCCAAAACACCCTCTGTGAACTAGAGCTAACCAAAAAACGTATTTTTCAATCAGCTAATGGCAGCCCTGATGAAAAACTCGTGATTGGCTACACTAATACAGCAAGCAGTATAGTTCCTATTTCTTGTGGGCAATTTTTAGCACAATACCCTCATGTAAAAATAGAGATGCAACTGCAAGAGCAGCACGAACTTAGCCGTAAACTGCAGCAAGGTGAAATAGATATTAGTGTTTACTCCCAAGCAGTTAATAGCATAGGCAGTGATATACATTTGCCAGATCAACTCATTTTATTCGTTTCTAATAATCACCCACTTGCTCATCAAAATGATATTAGTAAGCGTGACTTAGATAAATACCCTATGTTTGGCTGCTTTTCCCAATCAAAGCAAGTGCAAACTATGTTAAATGAAGCGATTGATTCTTTGAATAAATCGTCAAGTATTAAAGTGGGTAATATTGATCAGGTGATGGTTGGCCTTGCTAAGTCTGATCATTTTGCTATTGCAAGTATTGAGCATGCAAACACAGTCGCCGAACACTCTGAACTGGTTCAATTAAAAACTAATAAAGATGTAAGCCATGAACAATTGGTTGTTCAAACAAGCCAAAAAACAGCTGTTGGCGAACATGTAGAGCACTTGTTATCGCTGATCAAAAAGGCAGCAACGGCGATTACGTAACTTGGACTCTGGTTAAGAGATTCATTAACACATTGAAATGTAAAAACATGTAAGCTTATCTTTCTCTAACCAGTGATTATCAGTGAAAACAAGGCGAATTTACGTGTCAATAGCGGGCTTATTGCAAGTAAATTCAACGCAGTTAGCACTGACAATAGCAATTTGAGATGAATTTATTATCCAGAGTTCAGGTTACTGAAACAGCGCTGTTTTTAAGAACTATGCGACATAAAAGTGGTAGCTTTTGATATCTTTTCGGCTACACTGTCGCACCTTAAAAAAACAGCTGACATAAATGCTCAACCTATTAGCCTACGACAATTATTTAACTGAAATAGAAGTACAAGGTTACAGTGTTATTCATCAAGCTATTGATGAACGACTTATTA
Source organism: Pseudoalteromonas sp. SG45-5 (assembly GCF_014164085.1). NCBI lineage: Bacteria > Pseudomonadati > Pseudomonadota > Gammaproteobacteria > Alteromonadales > Pseudoalteromonadaceae > Pseudoalteromonas > Pseudoalteromonas sp. SG45-5. The sequence continues at coordinate 74,567 of NZ_JACJEM010000006.1, forward strand.
GCGATTTAATGGCAGATTGTTATCGTATAAACCCGCATTTTACACTTGCTGGTATTGGTCGTTTAAATAATTTACAAGTAGACGATAGTATTCGCAAAGATAAAACCTATTGGTTTGATGGCACTTCACAAGCTCAAGTAGCTTATCAAGCTATAATGGAAAACATTAAAACGACACTCAATCGCACGTTTTTTATCGGCTTATTTGATTATGAATGCCATTATGCCAAATATACGTCGGGTGATTTTTATAAAAAACATGTTGATGCTTTTAAAGGCCGCTCCAATAGGGTTATAACGAGTGTGCTCTACTTAAACACGCCAGCTCAAGGCGGCGAACTTGTTATTTATAAACATAAAAGTAAAGAAATCGAAATCATTATTAAGCCCACAGCTGGCACCTTAGTGCTATTTGAAAGTGAGCGCTTTGTTCACGAGGTACTCCCAGCCATAGACAAGCGCTACTCAATAGCTGGTTGGTTTAGAAAAAATGCATCTATTAGCGGTATTATTGATCCACCCCGATAGCTCAAAATAGCGTATTTTAACAACCTTTATTGAGGCTTTAAAATACTATTGGATATGAAAACAACAAACCAATAAAAATAGCTAAGCCTACATAGTGGTTATTTAAAAATGCTTTAAAGCAGGCATCTCGTTCACGATGATGGATAAGCACTTGTTGATAAACTAATAAACCCGCTGCTATCCCCAAACCAATTCCAAAGGGGACAGACAACCCATTAACTAAACCTATAAAAGCAACTAACGTAATAAACATCGCATTAAGTAAAAAAATGAGATGGCGGTCATACCTACCAAATAAGATAGCTGTTGATTTAACACCTATTTTTAAATCATCGTCTCTATCAACCATGGCATACATAGTGTCGTAAGCCACCGTCCAACAAACATTTGCAAAAAACAACAACCAAGCTTGTATAGGTAATTGATTTATTGAAGCCATGTAAGCCATAGGTATTGCCCAACCAAAAGCTGCACCGAGTACAACTTGGGGTAACTGTGTGTAGCGTTTCATAAACGGGTAACAAAATGCCAATGCCAGCGCTGCGAAAGAAAGTAAAATAGTATTAATGCTTAGCATTAATACCAAAATAAACGCGAGTACAATAAGCAGCAAAAATAAACTAAGCGCTTCACCACTACTAACGACCCCTGAAGCCAGTGGGCGCTGGGCTGTGCGCTTTACTGAGCCGTCTATTTTTCTATCTGCAAAGTCGTTTATTACACATCCAGCACTTCGCATCACAATAACGCCAAGTGTAAATACAACAAAATTAACCAAGCTTGGCATGCCATTATTAGCAAACCATAATGCCCAATATGTTGGCCAAAGCAATAATAACGTACCAATAGGCTTATCTACACGCATTAGCTGTATGTAATAAGGAATATGGTTGGCTTTTAAAAGGGCTAGCTTCATGAGTACAAATACGCTCCGGGTAAAAAAACTTCACAGACTAAAAAGTTATAAGTTTGCAATGAAAATACACTGCGTCTGCCTAGTAAGGTTTGCTTAGGCAAATTTAATTGTGACACGAGTTGCTGCAATGGATGGATGGAATTAAAGCGCGCAATTTCTATATTTTTACGAACAAGTTCTGGATCTTGAAAAATCACATCGCCTAATGGCCTTTCTCCCATATTATGCAAAGGGTTTTTTGATTGCTTTAGTAATAGATTATCTGGCAGCCAACTTTGCGCGTATACCATAGGTTTATCGTCACACAATAATAGCACTTCGCGATTCAATGCTGATGTTAAGGTGCAATTAAGTAATTTTTGCTGCTGTATTGATAAGTCAAAAACCTGCTCACTAAGCACTTTCACACTAAAGGATTGCGAATGACTTTTTAATTTAGCCGTTAAAGAATGCGATTCAAACAGCCAATCGTGCTCAGAATTAGATAAATCACTTACTTGTGAAGCAGGAGACCAATCAACAGATAAAGAAATAGGGAAAGTAGTCACATTAGCTCAATAAAATAAAATCCAAGGTAATGATAACATTGCCGATGCATTTGAAAAAGTGATGATTCGGCAGCCTAAAATAACTAATATAAATAATTGCTTGGCGCTGTTTATTAGGACTTATTAAGTATAAACTATTTGTAACAGATTTACGGAAACGCTTTAAATATGAAAAAAATAGTATACATAGGTCTTTTTGCACTAATAATGAGCGCTATAAGCTTAACGGCAAACGCAAAATCGACCGTTGGTTATTTTGGTTTTGAGCCTGACATTATTACTAACTACATTGGCGTTTCGAGTAAAAAAATGGGCTATGTGCGTGTCACTGTGGATTTAATGCTGACCGATACATCAGACATAGCGATTGTAGAACACCACACGCCTTTACTTCGCGACGCATTGGTTGAAATATTATCAAAAGAACCTGAAGAAAAAATAAAATCACTTATTGGCCGCGAAGAAATACGCGCTAAATGCTTCGAAAGACTTAAAAGCTTGTTAAAAGAAGAAACTGGCCACGAAATTATCCGTGAAGTGTTGTTTACTAAGTATTTATATCATTAGTAATTGATACCAATCCGCGTAAGCATTGCTTAATTTAACAGAGTAAATTCTTATAAATAGTTAAATAATGGCCATAATCAAGCGGATTGGTTTTAACGCTAACTGTTTTTGTTAAATATTTTTGCGGTGTAGGCATAAGCAATACCGCTTATTAACCCACCTAAGTGCGCCCAATTAGCCATACCTACAAACAATACATCTGCAAAGCCAAGCACTAACCAAACTAACATAAAACCAACTATTGCCGTACTTACTAACGCAGGCTTGTTAGGGTTTAAAAAGCTATGGATCCAGCAAAAACCAAGTAGCCCGTACACTACACCACTCAAGCCGCCAAAATTGGGGCCAACCATTAAATATTGTGCCCAATTACTAATAAGCGCAGTCACCAAAAATAAGCCGATTAAGCTTAATTTCCCACATTGCTTTTCGATATTATCACCAAGCGACATCCACCAAATTAAGTTAAACACAATATGCATCGCGCTAAAGTGAACAAGAGCGGGAGTTAACCAGCTAAGCGGTTGCGATGGATTAAATTGCAGCACAGTATAAATTTCATTAAATCCCCCCAATAAAAAAGCAACATAAATAACAAGACTCAATATGCTAACCGTTTGATTAAGCCAGCTTAGCGCTTTAAATCGCGCCATTAAATTAAGTGATTGCCCTTGATATTTAAGCGGCGATTGTGTGCTACCTACATCCCAAGACGCTTGTTGATAGCGTTCATGATTAGGGTTTTGTGTAAATTCAGCCCATAGCGGCTGCACTTGATGAAAGTCCTCCTCAAGCACACTAATAATGACATTACTGCCATCAGCTGGGTGTATCTTTGCATCTAGGCCTTGGCTTTTTAAATAATCTATAAAGCCCTGTGCGGCGCGCGGGTTATTTAAACTGCCAAGCTCTATCATCGCTCTACTTTCTCGCTATAAGCCGCTTCCCAAGCAGTAAAACCACCATCCATACTGTAAACGTCTTCAAAACCTTGCTCAACTAAATAGCTAGCGGCACCTTGAGAGCTCATCCCGTGATAACACACGATAATAATTGGCTGATCGAACTCTTTTTCCATCATAAATTGCGCAATATTACCGTTAGACAGCGCTTCAGAGCCTGGAATATGACCAGCCTGATACGAATTAGGATCGCGAATATCTGCAATTACAACGTCTTCTTTATCTAAAAGCTCTAACGTTTGCGCTATAGAAATATGTTTAAATGCCATTGGAGTCTCTTTAATTAATAGTATAAAAAAGGCGGCCTAAGCCGCCCTATCTAGAATTTTTAAAACTAATCCCAGTTTAAAATTACTTTGCCTGACTGGCCTGAAATCATCATATCAAAGCCAGCTTGGAAGTCATCCACAGAATACTGATGTGTGATGATTGGATTCAAATCGAGACCAGATTGAATCAAACTTGCCATTTTGTACCACGTTTCAAACATTTCGCGACCGTAAATACCTTTAATCACCAAGCCTTTAAAAATAACTTGGTTCCAGTCAACTGCCATATCAGATGGTGGAATACCTAGCATGGCAATTTTACCGCCGTGGTTCATATTATTAAGCATTGAATTAAACGCGCTTGGCACACCTGACATTTCAAGGCCAATATCAAAACCCTCTGTCATACCTAGCTCTTTCATTACATCTTCAAGCTTTTCATTTGCAACGTTTACAGCGCGTGAAGCCCCCATTTTACGTGCTAAATCTAGGCGATATTCGTTTACGTCGGTAATTACAACGTGGCGAGCTCCAACATGCCTTGCAACGGCTGCTGCCATAATACCAATTGGGCCTGCACCAGTGATAAGTACATCTTCACCAACTAAGTCAAACGATAGTGCGGTATGAACTGCATTACCAAATGGGTCAAAAATTGAAGCGAGTTCGTCAGAAATATTATCTGGAATTTTAAATGCGTTAAATGCAGGAATAACTAAATATTCGGCAAACGCACCTTCACGGTTTACACCTACACCCGTTGTATTACGGCATAAATGTACACGCCCTGCACGACAATTTCGACAGTGCCCACACGTAATATGACCTTCACCAGATACGCGGTCACCTACTTTAAAGCCACGAACTTCCTGTCCCATATCAACGACTTCACCAACATATTCATGACCAACAACCATAGGCGTTGGAATGGTTTTACTTGCCCACTCGTCCCACTTGTAAATATGTACGTCGGTACCACAAATAGCTGTTTTGCGAATTTTAATCAGTAAGTCGTTGTGACCCACTTCTGGCTTTGGTGCATCTGTCATCCAAATGCCCGGTTCTGCTTTTAATTTAGATAATGCTTTCATAATCCACACTCAACTAAAAAACCGAAGCGAGGCTTCGGTTTAAAATAAAATTAAATAACGCCCATTTCTTTACCAATACGGGTAAATGCATCAATCGCAATATCAAGTTGCTCAATACTATGCGCCGCTGAAATTTGTGTACGAATACGCGCTTGCCCTTTTGGTACTACAGGGAATGAAAAACCAGTGACATAAATGCCTTCAGCAAGTAGCTTATCAGCCATTAACGAGGCTACTTTGGCATCCCCTAGCATTACAGGGATGATTGCATGATCTTTACCTGCACACGTAAAACCAGCAGCTTCCATTTGCTCGCGGAAATATTTAGCATTTGACCAAAGTTTAGCGCGAAGCTCGCCGCCATTTTCAAGCATTTCAAGTACTTTAATTGATGCAGTAACAATTGAAGGCGCTAATGAGTTTGAGAACAAGTATGGGCGTGAACGCTGACGTAACCATTCAACAATTTCTTTTTTACCTGATGTATAACCACCTGAAGCACCGCCCAGCGCTTTACCTAATGTACCGGTAATAATATCTACACGGTCTAATACATTACAGTACTCAGGTGTACCCTTACCGTTTTCGCCAACAAAGCCAACTGCGTGAGAGTCATCTACCATTACAAGCGCATCATATTTATCGGCTAAGTCGCACACAGCTTCTAAATTACAAATAACGCCGTCCATAGAAAACACGCCATCGGTAGCAATTAGTTTAGTTTTAGCGCCTGCTTCATCTGCTGCAATAAGTTGCTTCTCAAGATCACCCATGTCGTTATTTGCATAACGAAAACGCTTAGCTTTACATAAACGTACACCGTCGATAATTGATGCATGATTTAACGAATCAGAAATAATAGCGTCTTCTGCGCCTAAAATAGTTTCAAACAAACCTGTATTTGCGTCAAAACATGAAGAATATAAAATAGTATCCTCTGTTTCTAAAAACGCACTGATTTTTTGCTCTAGTGTTTTATGAATATCTTGAGTGCCACAAATAAAACGTACTGAAGCCACACCAAAACCATGATTATTTAAACCATTTTGCGCCGCTTCAATTAACTCTGGGCTATTAGCTAAACCTAAGTAGTTATTAGCACAAAAGTTGATTACTTTACCTGATGCAACTTCGATTTGAGCTTGCTGCTGGGACTTAATAATACGTTCGTTTTTATACAAACCTTCGGTTTTTACGTCTTCAATTTGCTGTTGTAACTGGCTAAAAAAAGCAGATGCTCTCATCTAGGTTCTCCATCTATTTGAACGGGTACACAACCACATTTAAGCGACTGTTTATTATGGGGGGTATTGTAAAAGTTTAATGGGGAAAATGCACGGTTTGCAGTTCGTCGCAAACGCCCTAAACTGGAAGGAATTCCTGCCAGTTTACAGGCTAATCTGTTTAGTTTATTTATGTATTTAAAAGTGCAGGTAAACTGTTTATAGAATCGATAATTAAATCAGCTTCTTGCTTAGCGCTTTCGTCAAAGCTTTGCCCTGAACGCACTAAAACGCGTGTAGTGATGCCCGCTTTTTTCGCAGCCTGCATATCACTGAGTTTATCGCCCACCATAATACTGCAAGCAGGGTCGATGTTATGCTCTTGTATGCCTTGTAATAACATACCTGGCGCAGGCTTTCTGCAACTGCACTCTTTCAAATATTCAGGGCGCGCTTTTTTAGGGTGATGCGGGCAAAAATACACATCGGTAACTTCAATGCTGTGGGCACTAAACTGGTCTTTCATCCAGTCGGTCAGTGCTAAAAAATCAGCTTCGCTGTAATAACCTCGACCAATTCCAGATTGATTAGTGACGATTATGATTTTATAGCTTGCATCATAAAATGTTTTACAAGTGCTAAAAACACCGTCAATAAATTCAAATTTATCGCTTTGATACACATAACCATGATCAACGTTTACCACGCCATCTCGATCTAAAAAAAGTGCTTTATTTTTTTGTTGCTTATTCATTACAAAGACTCTTTTTGTACAACATGATCAAACATCGCTTTTACATCATCAACCGTAATCTGACTCATTAAATCATCGCCTTTAACGCGCGTCCCCCACGAGACTTGTTTTGCCGTTTTACCGGTTTGTTTAAGCAAATTTTGATGATAAACCTCAACCACGTAGTCTTGGTATAAGTAAGGACCTGTTCGTGCTGGGTTTGAATGTGCATATAAACCAATAACCGGCGTACCAACAGTTACTGCCATATGTGCAGGACCAGTATCGGGCGCGAGCACTAAGCTGCCACGCTTTAACACGCACAACAATTCTTTGAGTTTCGTTTTACCCACCAAGTTTAAAATAGGCGTGTTGCTGTGCTCAATAATGCTATTTGCTAGGCTAATTTCAAGCTCGGTTGGGCCGCCCGTCAATACCACCTTAAAGCCTTGCCCACTTGCATAATCAGCCAATGCTGCATAACGATCAACGAGCCAATTGCGCTGTGCTTTACTTGCTGCGGGCGATATTACTAATAGTTTATTAGTTAGGTACTCTGGTGTTAGTAACTCATCTGCAGCCGCTTGGTCTTGCTCTGTATATGGCATGTTCCAGCTAGGCTTATAATCAGCTACACCAATGGCTTTTGCAAAACCTTTAAAGCCTTCAAGCACATGCGCCTGAGCTTCTGGGGCTATTCGTTTATTAATAAATAAGCTATGTAATTCTTTTGAACGTGCCCAATCGAACCCTATTTTTACTTTTGCCGGAATACAACGCGCTACTAACCCCGCTCTTAGTGCAACTTGCATATTAAGCAGTACATCAAACTGTTGACCTTTAAAGCGTTGTTTTAAGCTTTTAAGTGCAGCTTTGCCTTGCTTTTTATCAAATACCACCAGCTCAACGCCCAGTAAGTCAGCAAGTAACATGGCTTCTACTTTGCCAATAATCCAGGTGATTTTTGCATTAGGATGTGCTTTTTGAATAGCTTGTACTGCACTCACACCATGACATACGTCACCAATGGCTGAGAGTCTTAATATACAAATAGATGAATAATTAGGAGCTTGAGTCACACATTCCCTTAGGTATTAAATACAAAAGCCGATCTTAAATTATAATCACGCTATTGCAAGCACTTATCCTGCGCTTTAAAACGCGCTAATATAGTCACATTATTTAGCAATTACACAGAGCTATGTTTAAACAACACGTGCAAGGCAATCACACTGTATTAAGCCATCCTAAATACACAAGCCAAATTACTCTCGATTGGTTTGATGCCAATTTTTGGCAACAACAAAATAAAATTGTGGGTGCTAAAAAAGGCAGAGCAACAGCATGGTTTTTTAAACAAGACAAATTAACAGCCGTCCTGAGGCATTATTGGCGTGGTGGTTTAGTCGGTAAATTACTAAGCGATCAATATTCATTCCTAGGGCTTGAACAAACCCGCGTGTATAAAGAGTTTAGTTTAATGAGTAAGCTTATAGAGCTTGGTTTAAACGTACCAACCCCTATTGCAGCTAAAGTAACCCGCAGCGGGTTAATTTATCGTGGTGATATTATTACAGAGGCCGTCACTGGTGCTAAAAGTGTACTCGATATATTAATTGAACGCCCATTGACTAACGATGAGTTGGAGCGCATTGCGAAAACAATCGCGCTATTTCATGCAAAAGGTGTGTACCACGCCGATTTGAACATTAATAACATTTTATTTAATGACATTGGTGATGTGTATATTATCGACTTTGATAGAGGTGAAATAAAAAAACCTAATGCACAGTGGCAACAAAGTAATATAACGCGCCTTGAACGTTCATTTTTAAAAGAACAAGGCCGAAATAATACATTTAATTGGCAAGTGAGCGACTGGCAAACACTACACAGCAACTACCTTAAAGCTTATAAAGCGCTAGTTAACTAGCGCTAAATACTGCAGAGCCACCTGCTCTGCCTGTACTTGTTTTAAAATTTCAGCGTTTTTTATATTAGGTTTGTCAGCTAATACCTGCTTAACAGCGCTGGCTAATACCTCACTTTGCTGAACGGGTACTAAATATTTACTTAGCTCGCCTGTTAATATTTCGTTTGGTCCAAATGTACAATTAGTGCTAACTACCGGAGTACCCACCGCTAATGCCTCAACTATTACATTTCCAAACCCTTCAAAATCAGAGCTAAGGATCAATGCTTTGGCATGTCTAATCCAGTTATACGGGTTTTGCTGAAAGCCCGGCACTACTAACTGCTTTTCTATGCCGTACGCCTGTGCAAGCTTTAGTGCTTTAGCCGGTTTATTACATAAAAGTACTAACTTGTATTTTTTATCAAGCTTGGCAAACGCTGCAAATAATATATCGTGGCGCTTTTGTTTAGCAAGCCTCCCGACGTGAATTAAATAAGGCTCACTTGGAATATTGTTATTTTGCTCGTTCGCTTGCTGATTTATTTTTTCAAAATCAAACGGGTTATAAATAGTCGTAATTGCACTTGGGCGAATTAAATCCCCTTGTGTTATTTCTTTTTCAACCCCCTTTGATACGCAAATCAGTGATTTACCATTTAAATTTTGTTTACTTTTTTTAAGGTATAAGTAAGAAAATGGACCTAACTTTTTTTGACGAGCAAGTTCAGCATTAACGGAGTTATGAATAACAAAATGAACATTTTTGATATTACTGCGTGCGAGTAAGTTATTACTTCTATCAAGGTTAGAAAGAACTAAATCAATACTGCCAATCTCGCTCTGTTTTTTTTCAAACCACGCTTCGAGTTTCAAAACACTGTTTTTACGCTGCCAAAATCTATCAACTTTAGATGCTCTATCTGAAAATAAACTATCAACATTCACCATGTCTGGAATATCGTACTCAACACTGCTAGCAAGAGATAAAATAGTGACATTATGCTGTAGCTTTATCAACTCCTCGGTAAGCGTAAGCATCACTTTTTCAGCACCACCGCCAACCAATGAATCAATAACAATTATAACGTTCATGAATGATCTCCTATGAGCATATTTTTTACACCTTCAGTAATAACATCATAGCTGTGTATATTTTCAAGCTGAGCATATTTATTAACAAGCCCATTATAAAAAGACGTTTCAATAATATGCTCGACTTTAGCCGATATATCATCAGTATCAAAATTCGCTTTTAAAACAACCCCTGTACCAACGCAGTGCGCTAAACGTGCTGCTTGGTCTTTAGATATAGCGCATGCAGCAACAGGAGTTTGAACTGCAATAGCTTGCAGTAAAGTATCGCCACCACTAAGCAGCGCGACTTTAGCTTGGCTCATTAGCGCCAAAAAATCAGTATTTTGTAAGCTTGATAAGCAAATAAGTTCATTAGAGTTTGGGATAACGCCTGGATAATTTGGACCAAAAACCACAACACCTGTTAACCCTGTACGTTTAGTAATTTTAAGAGCAGCATTAAAATAAACATCCGCACAATTTAAGTTATTTACACTGTGCCCACCGGAGCCCGCATTAACAATAAAGTAGCTATTTGGCTCTAAATGATATCGATTCAACACATCCCGTTTTTGCTCACTAGATGCAAAAGCAACAAAAGGACCTACATTATTTGGGTATGCCAGAGAAAACATTGCTAACTTAGTGCTTTCAGCCCAAGTTAGTGGCTCTATGCAATAATCGGGCTGCACAACCCAATGTACATCAATTAAATTAACTCGATTAAGCTTTAAGCCTTTTGCTCGTTTTTTAGCATGCTGGGAAATAAAAACGACTTTAGCCCCTACTTTTTTAGCTGCTTTCATATGCCCTGCGCGTCCTGCACAATCAAAAACCACAACATCAGGTTTAAATTGCTCTATAAATTCGCAAACATAATCAAGTTCTTTAGTGGCTGAATGTTCAAGTAATGTGGTTTCAAAAGGGCAATCTTTTGCATACGCCGTATGCTTATTTAATATGAAGTGGATATCAATAGAGTTCGCAAATTCGATTTGTAAACTTTGCGCCAATAGCAACGAACGCATATATTCACCAATGCCTTGTGGTGATGATACCGGAATAAATAAAAGTCGTTTGTTGCTCATTACATTCCTTATTTCCTATTTTGCATCCAGTATATCAATCGCATACTTATTACGATAGATAGCTTACATTTTTATACAAAAAATTAACCCTCTTTATTTTATTATTTGCTGCAATAGCTAGCTTAGGTTGATAAACTTGGCGGCAATTTCAATCATAAGGATCTGAACTTTGCGAAACAGAATTTTTCTTCTTTCTACTCTCTTTTGTGCAATAAGCGTATCAGTTAATGCTGAACCATGGGTAAAACCAGATGATTATGGCTTAAGAGCTGATATTCAACAATTAGCTGATGCTGGTGTTATTTTAGCCCCTGTAACCACTTACCCGCTGATGTGGAAGAGCTTTATAAATGATGTTGACAGCACGCCACTTGAGCAATTAACGCCAAGCTTGCAAGATGCGTTACTGCGCGTAAAGCATCGCTATAAATCAGAAAATAGTAGTTCGCATAACGTTCAACTTGCCGCTTTTGCAGCCACAGATTCTATTATTGCAACCAGTTTTGGTGCGACTAACACGCAAGAGTCTGAACTTTCAGCAGCTTACACTTATTTAGGCAATAACTTTGCAGCTAAAATCGCCGTTAACTCAAGAAGTGATGGAAAGAAGTGTTTAGCCAAAGACAAAAAAACAGATGATATTGTTACTAATGAACAAGCACTTATAGACTGTAAAGATACCTCGTTCGACGATAGTTATTTAGCGTATCGCTTAGGTAACTGGATTTTTAGAGCAGGTGCTGTTGAACAGTTTTGGGGACCTGGTGTTGATAACAGTTTAATAATGTCAGGCAATGCCAAGCCACTCCCAGCAGTAAGCATAACGCGAGAGCAAAGTACTGCCTTTGAAACCCCTTGGTTAAGTTGGATCGGCCAATGGGGCTTTACCGCCCAAATGGCAAAGCTTGAATCAACTCGTGTAATTCCTGACGCGTTACTTTGGAGTAGCCGTGTTAATTTTCGCCCACTCCAACAGTTAGAAGTTGCACTTAGCTGGTCAGCACAATGGGCTGGTGACGGTCAGCCAAGTTCAGCGGGGGATTTTATTGATGTTATCACCGGGCAAACGACGTGTGCTAATGGCAGTGAAAGCTGTGACAGCGCACTGGATTCAAAAATTGGCAACCAACTTGCCGGTGTCGACATTCGCTGGTCTGACACACTCTTTGAGCAACCTTATGCATTATATGCAAGCACAATTGGTGAAGATGCAAGTTCGCAATTTAAACCTGCTGATAGAGCCTATTTATTTGGTGTACAAACAACACAGCGCATATACGATCAAAATATATTGGTGAATGTTGAATATACAGATACGGGCGTATCTTGTAGTTCTGAGTCTTCCACTGAAAATTGCTATTACGAACACACTGAATATAAATCAGGTTATCGCTACCATGGTCGCACTATTGGTTCAACCTATGATAACGATGCACAATCCGTTGTTTTAACTTTATTAGGCCAACTATCTAATGGCGATGATTGGCAGGTTAAATTGCGCAATGTTGATTACAACAGTGATAATCGCGACCGTTACCCTAACAACCCTAACTTAGGTAATACAATTACCAAAACAGGATTTAATAGTAAGCAGTTAGAATTACGTTACAGAATGCTTTCTATGGGCGGACGCTTAACGCTAGGTGCTTTTGCTTCTAACAATGACGGCGCTGAAAACGATACATCAGCATTTGCCAAGTACGAATATAACTTTTAATACGTTATTTTTAATAAAGTAAGATATTAAAAGCAAAAGGGATGAAAACCGTGTTTTCATCCCTTTTTTGTATTTTTAGTAACTTAAATCAGTAATTATACCAATCTGCTTATATATAGGGTCTATTTAACGTTAAGAAAATTACGCTGGAACTAGGCAAAAATTTTTGTATCTAGTTGTTCTAAATAAAAAATTTTTAACGACGTTATAGTGCAATTTAATTCGTTAAATTGATCAAAGATTTATGCAGTTTGGTATTATACCAATTGCATTAAATTAGTGATCTATTATAGCGATAAGAAAACAGCTCAATAACAAGGCTAAAATTATGATGCATAGTTGTTCTATATAAATAATTTTTAACGTAGTTAGTGAGTTATTTAATACGCTAGAATGATCATGTTTTTAATAAAATTGGTATTACTGTTTAATTTTACTTATTACCTTTGATGTTGAACACCCATCTAAAAATTCAAGCACTTCAACTTTTCCGCCATGGCGAAGTACATGCTCAGCACCCGCTATTTGCTCTACGGTATAGTCGCCACCTTTAACTAAAATATCAGGGCTTATTTGCTCAATTAATTTAGCGGGAGTATCATTTTCATCTAAGCTACCAAACGGAATAACCCAATCAACAGATGAAAGTGCGCTAAGTACCATTGCACGCTCATCTAGTGGGTTAATAGGACGATCCGCCCCTTTTAAGCGCGTAATAGATTCATCGTTATTTAATCCAACAACGAGCCTATCGCCTCGCGCTTTAGCTTGTGCTAAATAACGCACATGCCCAGCATGTAAAATATCAAAACAACCATTAGTGAATACAATGGTTTCACCGTTTTGTTTTGCAAATTCAATATGCTGAAGTACATCATCAAATGGGGTTTGGTAATGCTCACCAGTAGTATGTAAATACTGACCAAGCTTACGACTTAACTCTTCTGGCGAAACAGTTGCAGCACCAAATTTACTAACCGCTATACCTGCCGCTAAATTAGCAATTTCGACAGCATCTTTGGGTTCCATGCCCGCACCAAGCATAACGGCTAATGTAGCTATAACCGTATCACCGGCCCCTGTCACATCGCTTACTTCAAGCTCTTGTGCTGCAAAATCAAACTTTTCATCTGCATTAATTAACGACATACCTTGCTCAGAACGCGTAAGCAACATGGCTTTAATGCCATTTTTGCTAATTAAATCACGCGCACTTGCAGCTAAAGCTTCTTCTGAATCGGTTTGACCACCCGCTAACTTAAACTCATGTAAATTAGGCGTAATGTAATCAGCACCTTCATATAAATGTAAATCTGGCGATTTAGGGTCGATTAAAACCGTTTTTCCGGCGCCCTTAGCAAGGCTTACCATCTCTTTAATTAAGCTTAAAGATCCTTTGCTGTAATCAGAAAACACAATAAAGTCGTATTCATCAAGTACCAACTCTAACCGGTTTAATAAAAGCTGGCTGTGTTGCTCGGTAAACGTTTCTTCTAAATCAAGACGAACGAGTTGTTGATGACGGCTAATAACACGCATTTTTGAAATAGTCGGTAAATCACATACACTGACTAATTGTGAACTTATTTTTTCACCTTTTAGAATAGTCTCTAAAATCTGCCCGCTTTCATCTTCACCAATTAAGCCCAGTAAGCCAACTTTTGCATCTAACCGCGCTATATTTTTTGCAACGTTAGCTGCGCCGCCCGCTTTGTCTTCAAATTTACTTACCTTAACAACAGGTACTGGCGCTTCTGGCGAAATACGCCCTGTATCGCCATACCAATAACGGTCTAGCATTACATCGCCAACAACTAATATGCGTGCCGCTGATAAGTTTTTTAATAACGATAAATCCATTACTGCTGCTCCGCAACAACCATATCCATGGCTTCACATAACCAGTGACCTATAAACATATGAGCTTCTTGAATACGTGCTGTTTCGTCATTTTTTATAATGATAGGTAACTTAGCAATATCTTTTACTTTACCGCCATCACGTCCAGTTAATGCCACTGTAAAAGCGCCTAGTTTATTTGCCGCTTCTAATGCTAAATTAATATTATTACTAGTACCTGATGTGGTTAAACCAATAACCAAATCTTCTGGCTTACATAGCGCTTGAACTTGGCGTTCAAACACCGTATCAAAGTGATAATCGTTGCTGTGCGCTGTTAAAATAGAGGTGTCAGTCGTCAATGCCATAGAGGCAAGCGGACCACGTTCTAATTTGTAACGCACTACAAATTCTGCTGCTAAATGCTGCGCATCGGCTGCACTACCGCCGTTACCAAACCAAACAATCTTGCCACCAGCTTGTAATGCGCTGTGGCATGCTTCTAACAGTTGCATAGATTCTTGATGATAAGCTTCCATCGTTTCAAATAATGCTTGATGACGGTTTAATGTTTCAACGTAGCTAGTTGCCACTGAATCGATAATTGACATGAAAAATTCCTCTAGGAACTGAAATAGCAGGGAAAAATTAAATCCATTATTCCATAATTTTATTTAATTGTGTGCATTTTATCGGGTAATAACTGAACCCAGACCATATTTTATTGTGAGTATGTTTAGAAAACGGCTATTTCACGGTAAACTAACGCCATCTCCCTTTAAGAAAGATCAGTATGGCACGCATTTTTTACTCATCCGCATTAATTTTTATTAGCCCACTGATTGTATTTTATCTCTATATATTACGAGGTAAAAAAAACCAAGGCTATCGTGCACACTTTAAAGAGCGCTTTGGCTTTATCAGTAAGTCTTTATTTACGACTAAAACCAAACCTTTAGTTTTTCATTGTGCTTCTGTTGGTGAGGTACTTGCCGCAACGCCGCTTATTAAAGCTCTTCAAAAAGCGCATCCAAATCTAAATATACTTATAACCTGTAATACCCCAACAGGCAGAGAGCAAATACTTAGCCAGTTTAAAAATACTGTGGCGTGTAGCTACTTACCAATCGATTTTCCGTTTGCGACAGCCCGATTTTTAAAGCGTATTAAGCCACAAGCATTATGTATTTTAGAAACCGAGCTATGGCCAAATTTAATGGCGATAAGTCACAAAAAAAATATACCGGTACTTGTTATCAATGCAAGACTCTCTGAAAAGTCGCAGCAAGGCTATCAAAAGGTCGCTAAATTAACGCATATTATTATGCGCTCAATTACAGTACTTGCGAGCCATAACAAAGCAGATGCTGAACGCTTTATAGAGCTTGGTCTTGATAAGTCAAAAAGCCATGTAACAGGCTCAATAAAATTTGATATAACACCAAGTGACGAGCAATTAGCTAAAGTACTCAACCTTAAACAGCTTTATAGAAGTGACGAACGCTTTGTATGGGCAGCAGGCTCAACACATCCTGTAGAACATGAATTAGTATTGGCAGCTCACCAACAGTTACTAAAAAAGCAACCTAATGCATTACTTATAATTGCCCCGCGCCATTCAGAGAAATTTGATAAAGTGGCTGAGCATTTAACACAAAGCCCACTTAGTTTTAGCCGTCGTAGCCAAAATAACTATAATAATGAGCAAGTACTTCTTGCTGATACGCTTGGTGAATTACAGTGTTTATATGGCGCTGCAAATGTGAGCTTTATTGGTGGCAGCTTAATTCGCAGAGGTGGGCATAACCCACTGGAATCAGCAGCGTTTTCGGTAGGTGTAATAACAGGTCCACACACATACAATTTTGACCATGTTTATCCCGAGCTAATAAAACTTAAAGGCGCTGTAGTGGTTGATAGTAACGACGAACTCGCAAAGCAGCTTATAACGTTTAGCCAAAACACAAAAGCGTGCCAAACCTTAGGTATTAAAGCTGCGCAATGCGTAACTAAAAACCAAGGTGCTATACAAAAAACACTTACCATTATTAATCAATATTTAGAGCCAAAACCGTGACCAACATAGCTATAAGCCAAACCCGCGAATGGGTGTCATCTGTTATTGTTAAATATAACTTTTGCCCGTTTGCTCGCAAAGAAGTAGAAAACAACTGTATTCATTACATCGTAAGTCCAGCAGCAAGTATGGATGATGCTGTAATGGATATGCTTGAGCAATGTGTTGAGCTTGACCGTGAACCAGAGCGCGAAACCACCCTTATCATGTTTGACAACGGCTTTAGTGACTTTGAAGACTTTTTAGACTTGGTCGATTTAGCTAATGCACTTTTAGTCGCGCAGGGGTTTGAAGGTAAGTATCAAATTGCTAATTTTCATCCTGATTACGTATTTGCCGATAGCGATGAGACCGATGCCGCAAACTACACAAATAGAGCACCCTTTCCTACCCTGCATTTAATTCGCGAAGCAAGTATGAGTGAAGCACTTGATAGTTATAACGAGCCTGAATCTATTCCTGAGCATAATATAAATTTAGCAAGGCGTAAGGGTATTGATTTTTGGCAGCAGTTACTTGAAGGCTGTAAAAAACCGAGCGCTTAAATGCTCGGTTTTATTTTGTTTTGTACAAAACTTTGTGCAAAACTTTTGAAAAACAAGGTAATACTTAAGCTTATTTTTTAACCCAGTTACCATTTACTTCAACGTAATGACCACTTTGGGTTTTTTCAATTGTTTTAGCGGCAGCAAGCGCTTCTACTTGTGAAAGTGACAAGTTATTCTTTTTAGCCAACTTTAAGTACTGCGCTTTACGCTTTGCATTTATGTCATCAACAACGGCTTTAGCTTCTGCGTTTTGTACAACAAGTCCTAAATAACCAGAGCTATCCTCACCTACTAAACCTTGGTTTTTAGCGTCATCAAGGCTAATAGCCCAAGCAGAGAACGACATACATACTGCACTAACTAACGTAATAACATTTAATTTTTTCATACTATTCATCTCCTAACTCCTTAAAACAATTCACTGTCGTCACTAAACAAACTGTCGAGCTCTTTATCTACTTTTACGCGAATTTCGTGATCGACCTTCACATTTAAATTAATAGTAATGGGCTCTTTAGCAGACACCTCAACACGGTGCGTGCAGGCACTGAGTGCACTAATAGCACCTAGCGCGAGCAGTACTTTTATCAATAACGACTGTCTCATTATTAGTTTCCTTTTTGTGAGTATTGTTGCTCAACTTTCTGTGTAATTTCGTCACTTAAACGCAGTGCGCGTAAAAGTGTAAATACGTTTTCTTCGTGGTTATAATTAAAGTTAACCTGCTGCTGTTCTGCTTTATTATAGCCTTGCAAATTAACCCCTAGTTTTAACCAACCATCATTTTTTAGTGCCACACTGCTATTAAGTTTTTGAATATCTAAATTAGTTAATAGCCCTAACACAGGTTGTAACTCTTGCTGTTGCTGCATTACTGAATCAAACGCGGCATTATTGGTAATTTTTAAATTACTTGTTCCTTGGCTAAATAAGCTACCGTCAATTATTTCAATTTTTCCACTATCAAAGTGAACCGGTAAAGACCCCGCCAAGCGTCCCGTTAATACAATGCCCGACTTATCGTCGAATGTAACAAGTTTACTCGCATCAATATTTTCAAACTTAACATTAGCAACTTGGTTTGGCTTCCCTACTGTGTAGCTATCTAATGAAAACTCGCCACCAAACACACTTCCTTTTACATCATTTATAAGCGCGGTATTGCTATTAACTTGCCATTGCCCTTCAATCGCTTTAACTACGGCACCCGCCCTAAACTCATTTAAATTAAAGGTAGTTGGTTTTACATTAAGCTTACCTGAATTATATTCCCCACTAAATGTACTGTTTAAATCGCTCGCAAGGTAATCGTTATACAGTGCACTTGCATGACTAATCCCTATATTGAACAGTGCATTTTGTAAGTTTACATCGCCACTAATATAGCCATTAAATTCGCCCTTAGTTAGCTGTGCAAGTGGCTCAAATTGCCTAATAAATGCATTTAACGGCAGAGTACTTTGTTCAGGAATAATGACTTCAAACGGATGAGCTTGCGACGACACATGATGATTTATAACTAACTCAACATCGTTTATAAATGCGTGATGCGAGGCTTTTAGTGCACGGCTTTGCAAGCCCGTAGACTCTACTTTTATATTATTAAGTTTTATGTCAGGGCTATTAACAGCCTTTATATTCGTTTTTGCTGTTAGATCAGCAAATAACTCACCTACGCCTAAATTAGCATTTGCTGTTAATGTGTTACTTATATCTGTGACTTTAAATTCTTTATATTCTGCGCTTTTTAATTGCTGAGTTAACGCTACCTCTGCGTTTAACTGTTTATCCATTTTTGCTGTTAAATCACCTTGATATTGCACTGCACTTATATCAAACGCATCTACACTATTAAGCGTTAATTTAGCATTTATAAGCCCAATTGGTTTTGAGTCTATAAACTCACTTATATCAAAGCGACCACTAAGGCTAAGCCCATTCGCTGTTGCAGGGACAAACTCAGGCAAGCTTTCAAGCATAACGGCGTAATCGCCTTTAATCACAGCGCCAGATAACTGAGCATTAACGCTAATATTATTTATATCGGGTGTATTTATTTGAGCTGATAAATTTGTCTGTAAGTACTCAAGTGGAGATGTAATATTTAGTGTTGTATCTGTTATTAAAATATCAAATTGCTTATAGCCCACGCTTACCAAATTAATTACAGGTACACTGAGCTCACTACCCTCTAAGCGAATTGATTGAGGGAGTTTAAGTTGCCAATTTAAAGGAACTTGATTGCTCACAAAGTCTGAGTATTCACTCGGTGGAATTAACTCGGCACAGCTTGGTGTTAAATTAATTTTGTTATTTAGAAAGTCGGTATTCAATATTAACGCTTGGCTATTTAAATTAAAACGAGTCGCTAATTTACCATTGGTTAATACGTTAACCTGGCACTGCTGATTTGTATGAGAAAACTCATACATGTGAGTAAACTGGGAGCTAATATCGCCATTTAACTCAAGTTCTATACCATCAAAACTAAATGCTTGCTGAATATTAAAATTAGCATCTGAGATTAATGTATTTTTAGTGTTTATAACTTGCTTTAAAAGTGTGTCATTAATTAAAAACTGACCACTTACTTTATTAGCAGTCAAAATTGCACTCGCTTTTATATCACCTGAGACATTAAATTTATTTAGCTCGGGTTCTAATATACTTATTTTAAGTGGCTTATTGAGCTCGTCACTTTTTACTACAAGCTGTTTAATGCTGATTAATGGGCGATTTAAGGGAAGTGCTAAATCGAGATTTTTAGCACCTTGATTAGCATTATCACTTTTAGGGAGTGAATTAACCGTTAGCACTGCATTTTTAATATCTATACGCTTTGTATTTGCAGTAATACCAGTGAGTTGTAATTGTTGATTTTGATAATTTAAACACACTTTATCAGAATGGATATTTAAGCTAGACGTAATTGAAAAATCGAGACAACTTAACGTAATGCCTGCTTTTTTAAGCTCAGGCGCTATAACCCACTGTAATAATGGCAAGCGAAATACATAACCAAGCAGCAAGATGCTTAGTAATACAGCTCCAACAATTAAACCAACTCGCTTAAACATACTATCCTTAAATGCTTTGTGCTTTTAGCTAAAACTATACTAATCAAAAAAGGCTGCACAGTGCAGCCTTTTTTATTTTACAGCTAGATTATGAATCTAACTTGTATAAAAGTAATTAAATTACCCTACGTTTTTGCGTGCGTTACGGAACATACGCATCCACGGGCTATCCTCGATCCACTCATCAGGATGCCAAGAATTGGCAACGCTTCTGAATACGCGTTCTGGATGCGGCATCATTACAGTGGCGCGACCATCAGTAGACGTAATACCGGTAATACCTTCTGGAGAACCATTAGGATTCGCTGGGTATTGCGTTGTAGGATTACCGTAGTTATCTACAAACTTAACCGCAACAGTGCCGCTATTAAGCGCAGCTTTAATGGCTGCATCGTTTGCAAACTCAGCATGACCTTCACCATGAGAAACCGCTATAGGCATACGCGAGCCAGCCATTCCGTTAAAGAACACAGACGGGTTTTCTTGTATTTCTACTAAACTAAAGCGTGCTTCGAAACGCTCTGATTTATTAGTTACAAAGCGCGGCCAATGTTCAGTGCCAGGGATCAGCTCTTTTAACGTTGATAACATTTGGCAACCGTTACACACACCTAAGCTAAAGGTATCTTCACGGTGGAAAAAGTTTTGGAACTGTTCGCGTGCCATGTCGTTAAACAAAATAGACTTAGCCCAACCTTCACCCGCACCAAGTACGTCACCGTATGAGAAACCACCACAGGCCACTAAACCTTTAAATTGCTCTAGCGTTAAACGACCTTCTAAAATGTCGCTCATGTGTACATCAATGGCAGCAAAACCAGCACGATTAAACGCAGCCGCCATTTCTAAATGAGAGTTAACACCCTGCTCACGTAAAATAGCCATTTGCGGTTTAGCACCGGTTGCAATGTATGGCGCCGCTATATCTTCGTTCAAATCAAAGTTAAGTTTTACGTTTAAGCCTGGATCTTTTGCATCAAATTTAGCATCAAACTCTTGCTTAGCACACTCAGGGTTATCACGGCGTGCTTGCATTTGATACGTTGTTTCAGCCCAAATAGTACGAAGCTCAGTACGCGTATGATTAAGTACCGTATTTTCGCCACGGTTAAATATAATCGTATCGTCACTGTTAAGCGTGCCAATATTGTGGCTAATGGCTGCTATACCATGTTGTTCAAACACTGCATTTACCGCATCTAAATCACTATTTGCAACTTGAATTACTGCACCTAGCTCTTCGTTATAAAGCGCTTCAATGTCTGAACCCGTTAAGCCAGCTAAATCAACCGTTACACCGGTATGACCCGTAAACGCCATTTCAGCAACCGTGGTAAATAAACCACCGTCTGAGCGGTCATGATAAGCAAGTAACTTACTATCAGCCACAAGCGCTTGCATTGCGTTATAGAAGCCTTTTAATAACTCTGGACTATCAACATCAGGGGTTACATCACCTAATTGCTTATAAACTTGCGCAAGGCTTGATGCGCCCATGCGGTTTTTACCCGCACCTAAATCAATTAATATAAGCGATGTATCGCCTTTATCTGTGCGCAGTTGTGGCGTTACTGTTTTACGTACGTCGTCAACACGACCAAACGCCGTTATAACCAGTGAAAGCGGCGATGTTACTGACTTCTCTTGTGAGTCACTGTCATCTTTCCATGTCGTTTTCATCGACATAGAATCTTTACCTACTGGAATCGTTAAACCAAGCGCAGGACAAAGCTCTTCGCCTACGGCTTTAACCGCTTCGTATAAACCAGCATCTTCACCTGGGTGACCCGCTGCTGCCATCCAGTTTGCCGATAACTTAATGTTTTCAAGGCTACCAATATTTGTACAGGCAATATTAGTTAACGACTCAGCTACCGCTAAACGAGCCGATGCACCGTAATTAAGTAATGCCGCCGGCGTACGCTCACCAAGTGACATAGCTTCGCCGTGGTAAGTGTCATACGTTGCCGCAGTTACTGCACAGTTAGCAACAGGTACTTGCCAAGGACCAACCATTTGGTCACGCGCGACTAAACCCGTAACTGAACGATCGCCGATTGTTATTAAGAATGTTTTTTCTGCAATAGTTGGCAAACGCATTAAGCGCTGCGCTGCATCTGCTGCATTTATTGATGTAGTATCAAGCGCTTTGCCAACAACTTGCTTTGACGTTACATCGCGGTGCATTTTAGGTGCTTTACCTAATAATACGTCCAGCGGCAAATCAACAGGGTTATTTTCAAAATGGCTGTCTGACACAGTTAAGTGAGGTTCAGCGGTTGCTTCACCTATAACAGCGTACTGGGCACGTTCACGCTTACAAATTGCTTCAAAGCGGTCAAAGTCTTCTACGCCAACAGCGAGTACATAACGCTCTTGTGATTCATTACACCAAATTTCGTGTGGTGCCATGCCTGGCTCATCGTTAGGAATGCTACGTAATTGGAACTTACCACCACGTCCGCCATCATTAACAAGCTCAGGAAACGCATTTGATAAACCGCCAGCACCTACATCGTGGATGAATGCAATTGGGTTTTCATCACCTAGCTGCCAGCATTTATCGATAACTTCTTGGCAACGACGTTCCATTTCTGGATTTTCGCGTTGTACTGAAGCAAAATCTAAATCTTCGTTCGATTGACCAGAAGCCATGCTTGATGCAGCACCACCACCCAAACCAATGTTCATTGCAGGCCCACCTAGCGCAATTAATTTAGCGCCAACAGGAATATCGCCTTTTTGAACATGATCAGAGCGAATATTACCTAAACCTCCGGCAAGCATAATTGGTTTATGATAACCACGTACTTCTTCGCCATTATGGCTTGTTACTTTTTCTTCGTAAGTACGGAAGTAACCTAATAAGTTAGGACGACCAAACTCATTATTAAATGCAGCGCCACCTAGCGGACCTTCTGTCATTATATCAAGTGCGTTAACAATACGACCCGGTTTTCCAAAATCGCTTTCCCATGGTTGCTCGTAACCTGGAATACGTAAGTTTGATACAGTAAAGCCAACTAAACCTGCTTTTGGCTTAGAGCCACGACCTGTTGCGCCTTCATCGCGAATCTCACCACCAGAACCTGTAGCCGCACCAGAGAATGGCGCAATAGCGGTTGGGTGGTTATGAGTTTCAACCTTCATTAGTATTTCAATGTCTTCTTGGTGATACGCATATTCACCTTGCGCATTGGGGAAGAAGCGACCCGCTTTTGAGCCTTTCATTACTGCCGCGTTATCTTTATACGCCGACAATACATTTTCAGGATTTAGCTCAAACGTATTTTTAATCATTTTAAACAGCGATTTTGGCTGCTCTTTTCCATCGATTGTCCAGTCAGCATTAAATATTTTATGGCGACAATGCTCTGAGTTTGCTTGTGCAAACATAAACAATTCGATGTCGTTAGGATTACGCCCTAACTTTATAAAGTTTTCTACCAAGTAGTCTATTTCGTCATCAGCAAGGGCAAAACCTTGCTCAACATTCGCTTTAGCTAACGCTTCGCGTCCACCACCTAAGATATCGACAGACGACATTTGGCGCGGTGCATCACTGCGAAATAACTGCGCTGCATCTTCAAACTCACTGTGCGTGGCTTCAGTCATACGGTCGTGTAATAACGCCGTGACTTGTGCAAATTGCTCTGCGTTTAAATCACCTTCTACATAATAAGCAATACCGCGTTCAACGCGATGAACTTGCTTTAAACCACAGTTGTGGGCAATGTCAGTTGCTTTAGATGCCCAAGGTGAAATGGTACCAGGGCGAGGTGTAACGAGTACAAGTTTGCCTGCTGGGGTATGCTCAGCAATAGTTGGACCGTAAGTTAATAGCTTTTCAAGCTTGGTTTGCTCAGCAGTACTCAAGGGCGATGTTAAATCGGCAAAGTGAGTATATTCGGCATATACGTTAGTGACAGGAAGTTGCGATTGTTGGCAACGCGCTAAAATTTTATTAACTCTGAACTCTGAAAGTGCTGGTGCACCACGAAGGATCAACATAGATAATTTCATCCGGGGTTAGGGATTGAACGATATTTTAGGCACGCATTATAGTCCAATTAGCATTCAGATTTAACTCAAAATTACGCTTTTCATAAAATTAACTTTTTGGCTTTATTTATAGTCTATTTTAGTTAATAAAATAAAACGTAAAGTGACGCGATGGCTTAGTTTTGCTATAACGGTGGCTAGCGAGATTAAGGGGCACACAATGTTCAAAGAAAAACTAATAATAATCATTACTTTAGTTATATTGTTATGTGCATGTGATATGCAAGAACAACCAACTCAACTCGCCCAAATAAAAGAGCAAAATAAAATTCGTGTAGGCACACTTGCCAGTGCTAGTAACTATTATCAAGCGGTACAAGGCGAGCAAGGTTTTGAATATGAATTATCACAAGCTTTTGCCGAATATTTAGGTGTAGAGCTTGAAATAGTGCCATTTTTTAACTTATCTGATATGTTTGAACGCCTTGAAAACGGCGACTTAGATTTAATTGCCTCAGGACTTACCTATAATAAAGCTCGGGCAGAGCAATATCGCTATGGCCCAACTTATCGCACAATTAGCCAAAAATTAGTTTATAAACAAGGGCGTGTGCGTCCACGTGACTTTGACGACCTAGATGGTAACTTTACCGTTATAGCTAAAAGTAGTCACTCGCTTACTCTACAAAAAATAAAGAAAAACAACCCCGAGCTAACTTGGACAGAAAGCGAAGAGTTTGATGAAGAAGAACTACTTCAAGCGGTTATTGATGGTGAGATAGATTACACACTTGCCGACACACATACGTTGTCATTATTTCGTCGTTATCACCCAAATTTAAGTATTGGTTTTTCAGTGAGTCATAACGACCCTATTGCATGGATACTTCAAAAAACAAAAGACGATTCATTATATGCTTTACTCGTACCTTTTTTTGGCGATATAAAACAAAGCAACCAACTTTACGTACTTGAAGAAAAGTACTTTGGCCACGTACGCCAATTTAATTATGTAAATACACTCGCCTATATAGAAGCAATTAAAGAAACTTTACCCACCTATCAGCCATGGTTTGAACAATATGCTGGGAGTCTTGATTGGCGTTTATTAGCAGCACTTAGTTATCAAGAATCGATGTGGAATCCACGCGCTAAATCTCCTACTGGCGTGCGCGGTATAATGATGCTTACTCGCAGCACGGCAAAGCAGGTTGGTGTCACTAACAGATTAGAGCCTGAACAAAATATTCGCGGTGGTGCAAAATATTTAACTAAGTTGATTAAACGCATTCCAGACAGAATCCCGCAACCGGATAGAACATGGCTTGCATTAGCGGCTTACAACGTAGGTTGGGGGCACGTTAATGACGCACGTACAATTACCGAGCAACAAGGTGCAAGCCCCGACAAATGGGCTGACGTTAAAAAACGCCTGCCACTTTTAATTAAAAAGCGCTATTACCGTAAAACCCGCTACGGTTATGCTCGTGGCGATGTCGCTGTTAAATACGTTGATAATATTCGTCGCTATTACGATGCACTTGTTTGGTTAGATGAAAATAATGCTATTACAGAAGAACGTGAGCCAGAACCAATCAAAGAGCTGAGCACTGATACCAAGCCAAAGCTAAATGGACAAAGTGACGTAAAAGATGAGGAAGATGAAGCTCAAACAGAAAAACAACAAGCTTTAATTGAGCCCAAACAGCCGAGTGAAAACAATAACTAAGATTCGTATAGGTATCCGTTTTTTTGAGCATATTAATAAGTAGAATTTAAGTAAATTAAATATCTGTTTACTTGTCGTCAAATGATCACTAATGTGTGTTTATCGTATATCATTATTTTATAAGATATACCCGTGCCTTTCTCACTCTTGCATTAGGAGAAAACATGCTAAAACGTAGACGCACACAAAAATTAAAACGTAATGTAATTTATTCTACCGCCACACGTCGTCGTGTTATGTTACGTAAGCTCCATAAGAAAATAATCTGGCGCAGACGCATGTTTGCAGTGCAAGAAATGGCAGAGCTAGAAATTAAGACAGAGACTAACTAAAATCAGCAGCATCACGAGCAGCTTTTTTAGCTGCTTTAATTTGTGCCCTTCTAGATTTAAAAAAATCAGAAATAGCATTCCCACACTGCTCACTTAAAACGCCACCACACACATCTACTTGATGATTCAATCTAGGCTCTTGCAGCAAATTCATAATAGAGCCTGCAGATCCTGTTTTTGCATCCGCAGCACCAAAAACTAAACGCTTTATTCTACTATGAACTAACAATCCCGCACACATAGAGCAAGGCTCTAGCGTCACGTACAACGTACAATCAATCAAGCGGTAGTTATTTAGTACTTTTCCAGCTTCGCGTATTGCAATCATTTCGGCATGCGCAGAGGGATCGTTATCCGTTATTGAACGGTTATAGCCAGCTGAAACTAGTTGGTTATCTTTCACTACAATTGCACCTACTGGTATTTCATTAAGCTGTTCTGCTTGTTTAGCATACAAAAGTGCTTGTTCCATCCAATAAGAATCGTCAAATTGCTCGTTCATAATTTCTACTTAAATAACTTTTTATGCTGTAATTATACCTAGTTAGCGCTTGAAAGTGCGCTATTGATTAGTTTATTGCAAAAATAAAACAATATTTACCCGTTTGTAATGGCTCACTCGTGCTGATTTACGCTATAATCTCACGCTTTTTTTATTTAGCTCACAACACGGGTAGCAAATGAAATTTCCTGGACGCCGCAGGCATAAACATTATTTTCCAGTGGAAGCCAAAGATCCACTTACCAATCAACTTAACGCAACTGAGCGATTACAACGTAGTTATATTACGGGTATCGATCAGATCGTTGTTGATATAGAGGCAAAAGTTGATCAGGCTTTCCTTGACGAGTTTCAATTGCGCAGAGGTATGTCGCAAGTTATTGATAGCGATATAACAAACGCTTTATACGATCGTTTAAAATTAAACGACATGGTTGATTACGAGTTTGCAGGTGGCACTATTGGTAACACTATGCACAACTACTCCGTACTTGCAGATGATCGCTCAGTTTTATTAGGCGTAATGAGCGAAAACATAAAAATAGGTAGCTACGCCTATCGTTTTTTATGTAACACCTCAAGCCGTGTAGATTTAGACTACCTTCAACCGGTTGACGGACCTATTGGCCGCTGCTTTACGTTAATTGATGAAACCGGTGAACGTACCTTCGCAATAAGTGCAGGTCTAATGAATCACTTACGTCCTGAGTCAATCGATAAAGAACTTATTGAAAACTCATCTGCGCTAGTGATCAGTGCTTACCTGATGCGTACTCAAGGCAGTGAAACAATGACTGAAGCTACTCTGCAAGCGGTTAAATACGCTAATGATGCAGGCGTGCCAGTTGTATTAACACTCGGTACCAAGTTCTTAATTGAACAAGATCCTACTTGGTGGGCAAACTTTGTTGAACAGCATGTTGATATACTTGCTATGAACGAAGAAGAAGGCCTAGCAATTACAGGCTTTGAAGACCCTCTTTTAGCCGCTGACAAAGCACTTGATTGGGTAGACTTAGTTATTTGTACTGCAGGCGAAAAAGGCTTATTTATGGCCGGCTACGTTGATGACAGTTTAAAACGTGAAACCGAATACCCGTTATTACCAGGTGCAATACCTGACTTTAACCGTTACGAATTCTCACGAGCTATGCGCAAAGATGAATGTGCTGAACCAATCAGAGCATACAGCCATACAGCCCCCTTTATGGGTGGACCTGATTCAATCAAAAACACCAATGGTGCAGGCGATTGTGCTCTAGCCGCTGTACTACATGATTTATCAGCGAATGTTTACCATAAACTTAATGTGGCAAACTCAGCTAAACATCAGCAACAGGCTATTACTTATTCATCACTATCGCAAATTAGTAAATATGCTAACCGAGCTAGCTATGAAGTGTTAGTTCAGCATTCGCCTCGTTTATCTCGCGGCTTACCTGAGCGTGAGGATTGTTTAGAGCAGGTTTATTGGGAGCAGTAAATCACTGAGGGAGCAATTATTGTTCCCTGATGGGATCTAAAAAATAGAAATATCAAGCTTTTTGGATAGCAGCTCAAGTGCTGCTATTCCTGCCACAGAATTACCAAACGAATTAAGCCCCGGAGAATAAACCGCCACAGTAAACTTATTTGGTAATACCGCTAAAATAGTCCCCGACACACCTGATTTACCAGGCATACCGACTCTGTAACCAAAATCACCTGCTGCATCGTATAAACCGCTCGTAAATAAAAGCGAGTTTAACTGCTTGTTTTGACGACTACTTAAAACACGATTACCCGATCGATTATCAACACCTTTATTAGCTAAAAAATTATAAGCTTTAGCTAGTTCAATACAATTGAGCTCAATAGAACAAAAATTAAAGTAAGACCATAAAACATCATCAACTTCATTTTCAAAGTTACCAAACGATTTCATTAAATGCGCCATAGCCGCGTTACGATGCCTAAACTCATACTCTGAATTAGCTACTTTTTTATCGATCACAATACCTCGGTTATCTGCTAACAATCTAAACGTTTCAAGCATAGAGTGCATCGGGGCAGATAAACGACTATATAACGCGTCACACGTTACAATTGCGCCTGCATTAATGAAAGGGTTACGTGGTATCCCTTTTTCAAATTCAAGCTGTGTAAGCGAGTTAAATGCGGTGCCTGATGGTTCTTTTCCTACTCGGTGCCAAAGCTCATCACCATAACGTTGCAGCGCCATAGTGAGAGTCATCACTTTAGAAACCGATTGAATAGTAAAACGTTGCGTGCAATCACCTGCACAAATAGTTTCACCTTCAGTAGTGTATATAGCAATTGAAAATTGCTTAGGGTCAACCTCCGCAAGAGCTGGTATATAATCAGCTACTTTACCTTGTGATAGTAAAGGTGCTACTTCTTGGGTTATTTCATTCAATACATCTTGATAATCAGCAGTAGGCAATCGGCACCTCAAAAAGTAGTAATATAAAAATAAATTTTAACACGCTAAGATTAACTACGGCTAACTTTGTTATGAAAGTTGAAAAAGATTAAATTAAAAAATTAATATGAAGTTATGGCAGAGCTCATTATGAAGGAAAATTGGCTAAGATACGCTTATCCACCCAACTTTACTTTTCTGCAGGTGTAAAAAAGCCCGAATAATTAGATTCGGGCTTTCTACAATTTGAGGTCGGTGCGCTACGCAGTAGAATGTCGTAGTGCCCATAGCGGTGGAGAGCCACAGTGCAAATGCTACGCACTCATTACCGAGAGAAGATTTTTTATGCTTTTAACGTCGGGAGTCGCTGCGCTCGCCCGACCTACATGATGAATGTTGATATGAGTGTGTGTTAATTGCGTGTATTTCACTTTTCTGCAGGCGTAAAAAAGCCCGAATCGTTAGATTCGGGCTCTCTACAATTTGAAGCCTAGTGATGTCGTAGTGCCCACAGCGGTGGAGAGCCACATAGCAAATGCTACACTATCTTTGTGTCGGGGCGGCCTTCCGTGGGGCTCGCCTTCGAGCTGTTTCGTTTCACTACTGAGTACGGCATGGGCTCTTGGCTATTTACTAAATCCCAGACAGCAAAAAACCCGTCACATTTCTGTAACGGGTTTCTACAATTTGTAGCCTGGTGATGTCGTAGTGCCCACAGCGGTGGAGAGCCACATAGCAAATGCTACACTATCTTTGTGTCGCGATATGAGTGTGTATTAATTGCGCGTATTTTACTTTTCTGCAGACGTAAAAAAG